>JBOFLS010000065.1:0-4883 GCA_051657985.1 Sphingorhabdus sp.
CCATTACCCCACCACCAAAAATGATGCGTCCGGGCTCAAAAATTGCCTGCATGGTGACAACGATTTGAGCCAGATACCAGGCAATCATGTCGTGTGCGGGATGTTCAATTGGCAGTTCCGATAGCGACTTGCCCCAGCGGGCCTTTATAGCCGAGCCACTGGTAAGGCCTTCAACACAGTCGCCATGGAACGGGCAATGACCTTTGAAACCGGCGTCGCCGGGATGGCGGGGAACACGAAAATGCCCCATTTCCGGATGACCGGTACCATTCAACGTCTGTCCGTCGATCACTGCGCCACCACCGACCCCCGTTCCGATGGTAAAATAGAGTACAGTCTTGTGCGCTTTACCGGCGCCCCAGGTTGCTTCCGCAAGCGCGGCACCGTTGACATCGGTATCAAGCGCTATTGGGCATTCGAATTTTCGTGCAAATGGTCCGGCAAGGTCCGCCCCGCTCCATCCCGGTTTGGGCGTGTTCAGAAAATGCCCCCATTGCTGTGAGCTACGGTCAAGTTCGATCGGGCCAAAACTTGCCAAGCCGATCGAGGTATAGGGCCCGTGTTGTACAAACCAAGTCAGTACGGTATCCAACGTTTCTCGCGGAGAAGTCGTCGGGATCCGCACACGCTCGCTAATACGCCCTTCTGCATCGGCGATCGCGCAAATGAATTTGGTGCCGCCGGCTTCAATCAATCCGTAATGTGCTTCTTTCATGCAGCGGCTATGTGCCCCTTATATTCCTTTGACGCAACGTCAAATTCGGTTTTGAAACAAGGTTGGTTTCCTGTCGTGCACTTTATAAGGCGACTTATAAACGATTGCTAATTGACGATTTCCGCCCCCGATGCGGGCCGTTCCACGAGTATATCGGGAACATGCCCGGCCGGGGTTCGATATCCAGTTGTAACAGTTGTCATCACTTCATCCAGCTTTGCCTGCGGTGACAATGCAACCACGGCGCCGCCAAAGCCGCCACCTGTCAACCGCGCACCGCCCTCCGTGCCGATGCTGTCTGCAAGAATTGCCTGCAATCGATCGATGGCAGGCAGGCTTATCCCGAAATCGTCGCGCATTGATCGATGCGACTCGCGCATCAATTCGCCCAACCGTATCAGATCGCCTGCTTCCAAAGCATCAGCAGCGGCCAGCGTACGGGCATTTTCGGTGATGACGTGCCGTGCGCGCATATATGTAATGACATCGAGCTTTCCTTGCGGCGGCACCTCGACCAAATCGCGAAGGGCAGGTACGCCATAATGCGCGGCGGCAGCCTCGCACTGTGCACGACGGCTGTTATACTCACCGTCGACTAGCCCGCGCTCGATACCGCTTTGCACGATCAGAATGGCAAGGTCGTCGGGAATCGATACCGGTTTGGTTTTCAGGCTTCGGCAATCGATCAGCAAGGCTGTATCTCGAAGCGCGGAGGCGCTGACCAATTGATCCATGATACCGCATTTGCAACCGGCGAAGTCATGTTCGGTCCGCTGGCCCAATCGAGCAAGCAGGGTACGGTCGATATCGGGCCTGCCTCCAAGCGATGCCAATGCCAACCCGATCGCGTTTTCGAGTGCAGCGGAAGATGAGAGACCGGTGCCCTGAGGCATGTCCCCCATGATTGCAATATCCGCTCCAGCCAGTCCGATGCCCTCGCCAAGCAAACCATCCACCATACCGCGCGCATAATTGGCCCAAAGTTCGTTGCCGGGGGTGGAAGCCTGTGCCCGCGTAAACTCGGCGGTTGCACCATCAAGATCGGCAGAAATCAATCGAAACAATCCATCGTCCCGCGCGCGTACAGCAGCCATGGTTTGTTTTGAAATCGCACAAGGGAGAACGAAGCCATCATTATAATCGGTATGCTCACCGATCAGGTTGACCCGCCCCGGCGCGCGCGCGACAAGTGTCGGGGATGATCCGAAATGGACGTTGAAAAATTGACTCAATGCGTCTTTCATATTCTCTCGCGGTAGTGAACCGATGAAACGGCACGTAACCGTTCCGCAGCCTGTTCGGGCGTAAGATCCCGTTGCGCTTCGGCAAGCATTTCATAGCCGACCATGAATTTGCGGACCGAAGCGGACCGTAACAGTGGCGGATAGAAATGCGCGTGCAGCTGCCAATGGGGGGCGTCGCCGGAACCCGGCGCGCCGTGCCAACCCATCGAGTAGGGAAAACTTGTGCGAAACAGATTGTCGTAGATAGTCGTGATCCGTTTCAATATGCCACCAAGCGTATCGCGCTGACCGGATGCAAGCATACTGATCCGCTGCACGCGGAAGCGCGGAAGCAGAAGTATCTCATACGGCCAGCTCGCCCAATAAGGTACGACCGCCAGCCAATCGGCGTTGATCGTTACCGTCCGTGCACCGTCGACGGCCTCTGTTTGGGCATAGGCAAACAACATGTTCTGACTGCGCTGGCTAAGCCATTCCGCTTGCATTGCGTCTTCTCGCGCCGGTTCGGCCGGAACATGTCCGGTGGCCCAGATTTGACCGTGCGGATGTGGACTGGAACATCCCATCATTGCGCCCTTGTTTTCGAAGATTTGCACATAGGCGTAATTTTGGGAAAGCTCGCCTTCCTGATCGGCCCATGTATCGACGACGGCGCGGATGGCCGCGATCGGCAATTCGGGTAAGCTTTTGCCGTGGTCCGGTGAGAAGCAGACGACACGGCAGGTTCCCGTTGCAGGAGCGGTCCGGAAGAAAGGCCTGTCATCCGTTGCATTCTTAGCTGCATCAGGCAGAAGTGCCGCAAAATCGTTATCGAAAACGAACACGTCTTTATAATTCGGGTTTGCCAATCCCCCCGCGCGCTCGTTGCCGGGGCAAAGATAGCAGCCTGGGTCATAGGCCGGTTGAACTATCGTGTCGGGTTCATCCTGTTGCCCTTGCCAGGGGCGTTTGGCCCGGTGCGGCGAAACCAGGATCCACTCGTCGCGCAAGGGATTGTACCGGCGATGCGGATGTTCGGCTGGATCGAAATTCATAACGCCTTCAATTCGATAAGAACACCGCTTTCAGCCTTCATCGGCGGAAGTGCAAGGCCGTGTTGCACAAGCCATGCGCCGTCTTGCGCCTTGCCGTCAACCGCATAGCGGCGATTTCGATCCAGCATCGGCAAGCGAATGGGGCTTGTATAAGGCTGCGATTGCTGACCCACCCTATAGACGAGCAGCAGCAGATCGTCCGGTTGCCCATGCGCCTGCCACAGAAGATTGTCGGTGCCCTTGCCCTGCCAGACGCGGCCTTTATGAAGGCCGTCGCGATGCCCTTTGTAGAATGCGATCCAATGACGCAATGTTTCGCGATCTTCGTCGTTCAGTTTGCGCACATCGAGTTCGACCCCGAGATGCCCCGGCAGCGCGACCACTCCCCGAAAATCCATCGACTGTCTACGCCCCGTTGCATGCGCCGGCGACGTTCCTATATGCGCCCCCATGAGTTCGGGGGGCATGAATTGCAGAAAGCCCCGCTGGATCGATATCCTGCTGACCGCATCGATATTGTCGCTGGTCCAGAAACGGTGCGTGTACCGAACAATCCCCGCATCAATCCGTCCGCCGCCGCCTGCGCACGCTTCTATCTCGATATGGGGGAAAGCCCGGCGCAGTCTCGACATCAATGCATAGGCGGCTTGCACCTGCTGCCGGTAACAAGGCCTTAGGCCTGCCGTCGTCAGATCGCGATTGTGATCCCATTTAAGGTAGCCGACGGGTAATTCTTCAAGCAGCGTTGCAATTTTCTCGAACAGATAATCGCTTACCTCCGGCCGTGCCATATCGAGGACCAACTGATTGCGCCCGGTGATCGTCGGCCGTCCGGGCGTTGCCAATGCCCAATCGGGATGGGTGCGGTAAAGTTCGCTGTCGGGATTGACCATTTCAGGTTCGATCCACAGTCCAAATTCCATGCCAAGACCGGTGACATGTTCGGCCAGCGGTTTAAGCCCGTTCGGATATTTTACACTATCCGCCCACCAGTCGCCGAGCGAAGACGTATCGTCGTTCCGACCTTGGAACCAGCCATCGTCGAGTACGAAACGTTCAATACCTATCACCGCGGCGGCGGCAGCGAGCTCGATCAGCGCCGCCTCGTCATGATCGAAGTAAAAACCTTCCCAGGTGTTCAAATGAACCGGACGTGGTTTCATGATGCCGCCAGGCCAATCAACCCGCCGCCGGATCGCAGCATGAAAATTCTGTGCCACTCCATCGGTATCCAAGCTGCAAGTCGCAAGCATCTCAGGCGTTTCGATGCTCTCGCCCGGAGCCAGCCTTACCTCGCCAGGGGCAAGCCATTCACCCGTCTGCCATTGATATCGTCCCTCTTCGAGCCATTCGATACTTTGAGCATGATTGCCCGACCAAGCCAATTGCATGCCATAGGCAACATGATCGGTTTTAACGATCGCTCCGGGAAAACAGGCATGCGACGTCAGTCCGCGCCGATTTTCGCGTCGCCATATACTACGGGTAAGGGTGTCGACGACGGGAAGGAATTCATCGTTGTGGCGTCCACCATAGGAATGCACTTCGCGGGCGTCGGCGGGAAGTGGCAAGGTTCCTGCCGCCAACCATTGTACGTCGAGTGTGCCACCATCCGTGCGCGAAGGTGAGCTGTTGGTTAAAACGGTCTTTATCGAAAGCACATCACTTGCAGGGTCAAGCGAGAGAAATATCTTCACATTTATTCGCGCAACGGCGTCTTCCAGATTGATAGTCGCCGATATATCGTGACAATCGACTTCGCATCGGGTCGCCTGGAAGTTCCAGTCTTTGCCTTTGCGATGCGCAAGCAAGGCACTTTCGCCGAACCAGCCAACGCCAAAGCCAGGAAAGATCGAAAGCGGTTGATCGAAATCGAGACTGAAGCTTGGC
>JBOFLS010000066.1:0-4894 GCA_051657985.1 Sphingorhabdus sp.
TGAGGATCGAGGCGAAGAGGTAGAAGGCGATGACTTGGATCATGGCAGGACCTTGCAACTATCAACTTCGTCACCCCAGCGAAGGCTGGGGTCCATCACCTTGGCCTGCGGTTTGCGCAATGGACCAGTTGTAAACCCGATTGTCAGGTGATGGACCCCAGCCTTCGCTGGGGTGACGACGTTGATAGTTGCGAGGTCCTGCCATGATCCAGGTCATTTCCTTCTACATCTTCGCCTCGATCCTCATCGCCTCGGCTGCGCTCGTAATCTTTGCGCGCAATCCGGTGCATAGCGTATTGTGGCTGATTGTCGCTTTCTTCAATGCTGCCGGGCTGATGGTGCTGGTGGGGGCGGAGTTTATCGCGATGCTGCTCGTCATCGTCTATGTCGGGGCGGTTGCGGTGCTGTTCCTATTCGTGGTGATGATGCTCGACATCGATTTCGCCGAGCTGCGCGCCGGTTTTATGCGCAATCTGCCCTTGGGACTGCTGCTCGCCATTGTACTGGTGGTCGAGCTGATCCTGGGGATTGGGGCATACCGTGCGGGTGCAGTCGAGCTGGGCAATTCGATTGCGGCGGCTGCCCCTGCGGACAAGCCGAATATCGAGGCAATGGGGGCGTTGCTTTACAGCAAATATATCTTCCTGTTCGAAACCGCCGGCCTGATCCTGCTGGTGGCGATGGTCGGCGCGATCGTGCTGACGCACCGTCAGCGTAAAGGCACGCGGCCGCAGAATATCTCTCAACAGAACCAGCGCCGTCCGCAGGATTCGGTGCGCAATGTGGCACAGCCCGTGGGGCAGGGGGTGGAGTTGTGATGCATTACCTTCCATCCACCAACTGCGTCACCCTGAACTTGTTTCAGGGTCCATTTCGCCTCTCTAGCTCTGGGCTTGCTGCACGATGGATGCTGAAACAAGTTCAGCATGACGAAGAAGAGAATAAGGGGCGTTGCGTATCATGATCGGTATCGAACATTATCTGGTCGTCAGCACGATCCTGTTCGTGATGGGCGTGCTTGGTATTTTTCTCAATCGCAAGAATGTGATCATCATCCTGATGGCGATCGAGCTGATCCTGCTTGCGGTGAACATCAATCTTGTCGCCTTCAGCGCCTTTCTGGGCGATCTGGTGGGGCAGGTTTTTGCGATGTTCGTGCTGACCGTGGCGGCGGGTGAGGCCGCGATCGGGCTTGCCATTCTCGTGATTTATTTCCGCGGTCGCGGCACTATTGCCGTTGACGATGTCAACCGGATGAAGGGGTGATGATGTTGACAATCCAATCCACCGTTCGCCCTGAGCCTGTCGAAGGGCAGGTTGTATGTACACCGTTCATACTTCGACAAGCTCAGCACGAACGGTTTCAAAAATGAATTCTATCGAAATCATCGTTTTTGCGCCCTTGCTGGCCGCGCTGATTGCCGGTTTGGGGCAGCGCTTTATTGGCGCTTATGCCGCAAAGCTGGTCACCACTGGCGGCTTGTTTCTGGCGGCAGCGCTCAGCTGGCCGATCTTCATCGCCTTCCTGACCGGCGGGCAGCAGGCTTATGTCGAACCCGTCATGCAGTGGGTGCAATCGGGCACGCTGGCCTTCGATTGGGAATTGCGCGTCGACAGCCTGACCGCGACGATGCTGGTGGTGATCACCACGGTGTCGGCGCTCGTCCATCTTTATAGCTGGGGCTATATGGAGGAAGACCCGGATCAACCGCGCTTCTTCGCCTATCTCTCGCTTTTCACCTTCGCGATGCTGATGCTGGTGACCGCGAACAACCTCGTCCAGATGTTCTTCGGTTGGGAAGGGGTAGGGCTCGCCTCCTATCTGCTGATCGGTTTCTGGTATAAAAAACCCAGCGCCAATGCCGCGGCGATCAAGGCATTCGTGGTCAACCGTGTAGGCGATCTTGGCTTCATGCTCGGCATTTTTGGCGTGTTCTGGCTGTTCGGTACGGTTTCGATCCCCGAAATCCTTGCCGCCGCGCCTGAAAAGGCAGGCTCGAGCATCGGTTTCCTCGGCCTGCGCGTCGATACGATGAGCCTGCTCTGCGTGCTGCTCTTCATCGGCGCTATGGGCAAGTCGGCACAGCTTGGCCTGCACACCTGGCTGCCCGACGCGATGGAGGGACCGACGCCCGTCTCCGCGCTGATCCATGCAGCGACGATGGTGACGGCAGGCGTGTTCATGGTCTGCCGCCTGTCGCCTTTGTTCGAAACCAGCCAATTTGCGTTGAACCTGATCACGGTAGTCGGCGCGACGACGGCGATTTTTGCGGCCACCGTTGGTCTGGTGCAAACCGATATCAAGCGCGTGATTGCCTATTCGACCTGTTCGCAGCTTGGCTATATGTTCTTTGCAGCAGGCGTCGGAGCGTACAGCGCGGCGATGTTCCACCTGTTCACGCACGCTTTCTTCAAGGCGTTGCTGTTTTTAGGTGCTGGCAGCGTGATCCACGCGATGCACCACGAACAGGACATGCGTTATTATGGCGGCCTCAGAAAACATATTCCGCTGACTTTCTGGGCGATGACCGCGGGAACGCTTGCCATTACCGGGGTTGGGATTGTCGGCTTGGGCGGGTTCGCCGGATTCCATTCAAAGGATGCGATTATCGAGGCGGCCTATGCCTCAACCGCGCCCTGGGGCGGCTATGCTTTCTTCATCGGTGTACTCGCGGCTCTGCTCACAAGTTTCTACAGCTGGCGTCTGGTGTTCCTGACCTTCTTCGGCAAACCGCGCTGGGAGCAATCCGAACATATTCAGCATGCGGTACATGACGACCATCATGGGCATGGGCATGGCCATCATCATTCGGATGACGGCACCGCCGGCTATCATCCGCATGAAAGCCCGTGGACGATGCTGGTGCCTTTGGGCGTGCTGACGCTTGGTGCGATCTTTGCGGGCTATCTTTTCAAATACGACTTCATCTATGCCGAAGAGGGCGGAACGGCCTTTTGGGCGGCATCGACGCTCTATTTCAACGAGCATCTGATCCACGCGATGCACGATGTGCCTTTGTGGGTGAAGCTGGCCTCGACAGTCGCGATGCTGACCGGGCTCTTCATCGCCTGGACGATGTATATCCGCAAGCCGGGTTCTGCAGAAGCGCTTGCCGGCCATTTCCAGCCGCTCTACCGTTTCTTCCTCAATAAATGGTATTTCGACGAGCTGTATAATCTGATCTTCGTAAAGCCTGCTTTCTGGTTTGGCCGCCTGTTCTGGAAGGGCGGCGATGTCGGAATCATCGATCGTTTCGGCCCCAACGGTTCGGCCGCGGTCGTCGCGTTCAGCAGCCGAATGGCGGTGCGGATGCAGTCGGGATATCTTTATACTTATGCGCTGGTGATGCTGCTCGGCCTTGTCGGCCTGATTAGCTGGATGATGGTGGCAGCAAAATGAACGCGGGCAATTTCCCCATTCTTTCGATAATGCTGGCGGTGCCGATGATCAGCGCAATAGCCTGCCTTTTTGCGCGTGCGGAAATGGCGCGGATAATCGCGCTGACGGCCACGCTGTTTACGCTGCTGCTCGGCATCTGGCTGTGGGCCAGCTACGATATTGGCGGCCCGCAATGGCAGTTTACCGAGAATGTCGCCTTGTTCGGTCCCATCGCCTGGAAGCTGGGTATCGACGGTATTTCGCTGATGCTGATCATGTTGTCAGTGTTTCTGATGCCGATCTGCATCGGGGCCAGCTGGCACGCGATCAAGGAACGCGTCGGGCTCTACATGGCAAGCTTCCTGCTGATGGAAACGCTGATGATTGGCGTGTTCGCGGCGCAAGACCTGCTGCTGTTTTACATCATGTTCGAGGCCGGCCTTATTCCGATGTACCTGATCATCGGTATCTGGGGCGGGAAAGATCGAATCTACGCGTCGTATAAATTCTTCCTCTATACGCTGCTTGGCTCGGTCGTGATGCTGATCGCGATGCTGTGGATGATCGGGCAGGCGGGAACGGCCGATATTCCGACACTGCTGGAAACCGATTTCCCGGTCGAGGCACAGCGTTTGTTATGGTTGGCGTTCTTCGCAAGCTTTGCCGTCAAGATGCCGATGTGGCCGGTGCACACATGGCTTCCCGACGCGCATGTGCAGGCACCGACTGCGGGTTCGGTGATCCTGGCTGGCGTGTTGCTGAAAATGGGTGGCTATGGTTTCTTGCGTTTCTCGATCCCGATGTTTCCCGAAGCCTCGGCCCAGTTCATTCCCCTGATCTTCGGCCTGTCGATGGTCGCTGTTGTCTACACCTCGCTGGTGGCGCTGGTGCAGGACGATATGAAAAAGCTGATCGCCTACAGCTCGGTCGCGCATATGGCGATTGTGACCGTGGGCTTGTTCACTTTCAACCAGCAAGGGTTGGAAGGCGCAATCATAGTCATGCTCAGCCATGGTCTGGTATCGGGTGCGCTGTTCCTGTGCGTCGGTGTGATATACGATCGGCTGCATACGCGGGAGATCGGCCGTTATGGCGGGCTAAGTGTCAACATGCCCAAATATGCGCTGTTCTTCATGCTGTTTACGATGGCCAGCGTCGGCCTGCCTGGCACGAGCGGTTTCGTGGGTGAGTTTCTTTCGCTTGCAGGAGCCTACAAGGTTTCCACCTGGGCAACCTTCATCGCAACCACCGGCATCATCCTGGGCGCAGGCTACATGCTCTATCTGTATCGCCGGATTGCCTTTGGCGAACAGGTCAATGCCGATGCCGCCGCGATGAGCGATCTTGACGGGCGCGAGCTGTGGCTGCTGGCCCCAATTGCCGCCGTTGTGCTGTGGATGGGCGTCTATCCCGAAAGCTTCCTAGCCCCCATTCGCGCCGATGTTGCGAAGATCGTCGAACGGATCGAACGGGCCGCCCCTGCAGGTGACAGCCGCCTAAAGGCAAATGACAAAA
>JBOFLS010000067.1:0-14918 GCA_051657985.1 Sphingorhabdus sp.
CGCGGCGTGATGGGGACTTCAACCCCGGTCTTGGGATTACGCCCGATCCGCTGCGCCTTGTCGCGCAACACAAAGGTTCCGAAACCCGAAATCTTCACATTCTCACCCGCAATCAGTGCGTCGATCATGTGATCGAGGATCGATTCGATCATCGCAGAGGCATCCGCCCGTGAAAGCCCGACATGCCGGTTTATTGCCTCAGCAATATCGGCCCGCGTCAATGTGCCTGCATCGGCCATAACTTCTCCTTGTCCAAATACGCGACCCCAGCGATTCCTTGGATATAGAGGAGTTTATAAAGGATGTAAAACGGCAGAAGAATTTTTACACATATAATGTCGAAGGTTACATGCGAACAATCGAGGCGCCCCAAGTGAAGCCCCCGCCCATTGCTTCCAGCACGACGATATCGCCGGTTTTGATCCGCCCGTCGCGCACCGCGACATCGAGCGCAAGCGGCACCGATGCTGCCGAGGTATTGGCATGATCGGCAACGGTCAGAACGACACGCTCGGACGCAAGACCGAGCTTTCTGGCGGTTGCATCGATGATCCGGGCATTGGCCTGGTGCGGGACCACCCAGTCAACATCTGCGGGTTTCAGCCCGGCCTGTTCCAGCACCTCGTACATCACGCTCGACAGGTTGGCGACCGCATGGCGAAAAACCTCGCGCCCCTGCATGCGCAGCTTGCCGACAGTGCCCGTGGTGGAGGGCCCGCCATCGACATAGAGCAGCTGGTTATGCCGACCGTCGGCGTGGAGCTGTGTCGCCAGAACGCCGCGCGTCCCCACTTCGGCGCAGAGCACCACCGCCCCTGCCCCATCACCGAACAAGACGCAGGTGTTGCGGTCTTCCCAGTCGAGAATGCGGCTGAAGGTTTCGGAGCCGATCACCAGTGCGTTCTTGGCGGACCCGGCCCGGATCATGCTTTCCGCAACCGAAAAGGCGTAGAGAAAGCCCGAACAGACCGCAGCGACATCGAAAGCCACACCGCCATGCACGCCAAGCAGATGCTGCACCTTGGTGGCGGAGGCCGGAAAGGTCTGATCCGGAGTAGCGGTGGCGACGATGATCAGGTCGATATCCTCCGCCTGCATCCCCGCCGCATTGAGCGCCTTGCGCGCGGCATCGGCACCGAGCGTGGCAGTGGTTTCATCGGGTCCGGCGATATGACGGAATTTAATGCCGGTGCGTTCGGTGATCCATTGGTCGGAGGTATCGACCTGCGCCGCCAGTTCGTGGTTTGAAACCCGGCGCGCGGGCAGCGCCGAACCGGTGCCCTTGATGACCGCACGGAGGGCGGGTTCGCTCACTCCTCGATCACTTCCTTGCCCGCAATCTGTTCCAGATCCTGGGCAATGCGGGTGGTGATGTCATCCTCTACAAGACGCGCTGCAACCTCGACGGCGTTGGCCACGCCTTCGATGCTGGCGCTGCCATGGCTTTTGACGACGACGCCGTTCAGCCCCATGAACACCGCACCGTTGTGATTGTTGGGATCGAGATGATGCTTCAAAAGTTCGGTCGCCGGGCGCGAAACGAGAAAACCGAATTTGGAACGGATCGAGCTGGTAAAGGCGCGCTTGAGCAAATCGGTAACGAAACGCGCCGCGCCTTCGATCGATTTAAGGGCAATATTGCCGGAAAAACCGTCGCAGACAACGACGTCGCACTCGCCGCGGTTGATCTTGTCGGCCTCGATAAAGCCTTCGAACTTCATGTGCAATTCGGGGCTGCCACGCAGATGCTGGGCCGCGAAACGCAAGCTATCGGTCCCTTTCAATTCTTCGGTGCCGATATTGAGCAGGCGAACGCGGGGCTTTTCGAAATTGAAAATAATTCGCGAATAGGCGGCACCCATCACCGCGAACTGCACCAGATTGCGCGCGTCGCATTCGGTATTGGCCCCCAGATCGAGCATGACCACATCGGTGTCGGCAAGCGTGGGCAGCAAGGCGGCCAGTGCGGGCCGATCGATCCCGGGCATGGTGCGCAAGGCAAGCTTTGCCATCGCCATCAACGCGCCGGTATTGCCCGCGCTGACCGCAGCGGCGGCGTTGCCTTCCTTGACGGCATTGATCGCCAATCCCATCGAACTGTTGCGCGACTTGCGAATTGCCTGGCTAGGCCTGTCGTCGCCGGTAACGATTTCGGTGGTATGAAGGATTTCGGAAGCCGCGCGCAAATTGGGGTGGTTTTCGAGCGCTTTCTTGATCTGCGCTTCATCGCCGACGAGCAGAAATTCGAACCGTTCATGCCGGTGGCGCGCAAGGGCGGCGCCTGCGATCATTACGCGCACGCCCTCATCACCGCCCATCGCATCAATGGCGATACGCGGGCGTCTGTTCACTATGGCATCCCCCCGTGGAGAAATCGGCGGTTAGGCAACCGCCAGGATTTCACGACCATTATAATGGCCGCACGCATTGCACACATGGTGCGGTCGCTTCAGCTCGCCGCAATTCGAACATTCCTGAAAGGCTTCGGCCTTCAGCGAATCATGGCTACGACGCATGCCGCGCTTGGACGGCGAGGTTTTTCTCTTGGGGACAGCCATCTCGGCACCTGTTCCATTTCAAAAATATGTTTGTTTCTACGAGCTTAGATAAAATGCACGACGCTGGCAAGCAAGGCTGCGAAGCGGCGCACAAACACCCAAAGCTGCGGATGAGGGGCGGCTAATACCGATTTTTCCATGCTTTGCAAGGCGCGAGATGACTGTTAGCAACGCAAAAGAACAGCGGGAAGGTCCAGACATGCTATCATTACCGATTACACTTACCATCGCAGCGGGTGCCGCATTGGTCAATCTATGGCTGATGATGCGGTGCGGGCAGGCACGCGGCAAGGTAAAAGTCTCGATCGGCGATGGGGGCGACGAGTTTTTGATCCGTCGCATGCGCGCGCACGCCAACTTTGTCGAAAGCGCTCCGTTCGTGCTCGTCCTGATAGCCGCGATCGAAGCAAGCCGTGGTAGCATGGCCTGGCTCTGGTGGGTGGGCATCCTCTTTATCTTCGGGCGCCTCGCGCACGGGCTGGGCATGGACGGCGGGACATTCGGCAAGGGACGCGAGCTGGGCATCATCGTCACGATGCTGACGTTGGTGGGGCTCGGCGGTTATGCGCTGTGGATAGTCTACTCGGGACTTGCATGATCTAGGTGTTTGGTCCCTAACATCCAAACTGTCGCCCATAGACCAAGGCGTAAACCTGGAATTAACGCCTTAACCCTATTCATCTGATTGGATCAGACGGCGCGCCAGGAACCCAGATGACAGACCGTTTGGTCAATTATGCGATCGACCCGTACGGTTTTGTCGAACCGGCAAAACGGCTATGGCGTTTTCTGTCGATCTCCGATGCACAAGGCTGCGACAGACGCATACGGATCGCCTCGTTCGTTTTCATGAGCTTTTCGCTACTGGCCTTCTGTGCGGCCTTGATTATAAGTTCGTACAGCGGTTTCTACGTCGATCCGGAGACATCGAAGAATATCGCCATTCTTGTCGGCTTCACCTTTTTTGCCGGTGCGTTGCTGACGACCCGGGCCGAATTGTATCGCATCGGCCATTTTATCGTCCTGTTCGGTGTGCTGGCAAGCATTGCCGCCAGCAGCGTGCTGTTTTCATTCGCAATCATGGCGCTTGGCATCCCGATGAAAGATGCGATGCTGGCGGATATCGATACCCTGTTATTCTATGACTGGATGGCGGTGATGCGCTGGGTGATGGCGTACCCTCTGCTCGTCGATATCTTGTCGTTCTGCTACAGCCTGCTCGGTCATATGGATACGATGCTGCTCGCCTCGCTGTGTATGATGGGGCGTTTTCGGGACGCTTATATCTTTGCAACCGCATGGATCATCAGCATCGTCGTCGTCCTTTGCTGTTTCATCTACTTCCCCGCCTATAGCGCCTTCCATCATTACGGCGTTATAGAAGAAATGCAGCAATCGCTTTGGATTCCTTCCGGCTGGTCGCATATCGCCCAGATCGACGCGGTTCGCAGTGGCGGTTATTTCGACGTTTTTGCAAATTTCAACGGCATCGTGACCTTTCCAAGCTTTCACGCCTGTGCCGGCATGCTGTTGGCTTATGGATTTTGGCAGATCCCCTATCTGCGTTATCCCTTTGCCCTTGCCAATGTTTTGATGATCCTCGCTACGCCGGTTATCGGCGCGCATTATCTGATCGATACGATTGCAGGCACACTCGTTGCGCTGCTCAGCATCGCTCTGGCTCGGCGCATCTTGATCCCACGCGACGAGCGAATGACGCTTCCGTTCTCGAAAGGTCAGGCCGATCCCAAAACACGGTCCGCGACATAGGCATTGGTCTTGCGTTCATGCCCGAACTGGCTGGTCGGACCATGGCCGGGAATGAACGTCACATCGTCGCCCAGTGGCCATAATTTTCCGGTGATGGAATCGATTAAATCCTGATGGTTGCCACGCGGAAAATCGGTCCGGCCAATCGATCCCTGGAACAATACGTCGCCGACAATCGCAAGACGCGACGGACCATGGTAGAATACGACATGACCCGGTGTGTGCCCGGGGCAGTGAATGACGTCGAGCGTCAGATTGCCAACGGTTACGCTATCGCCATCGTGCAGCCAACGGTCGGGTTCGAAGGTTTCGGCATGCATGCCCCAGCGTTTGCCGTCGTCATCGAGCTGCGCGATCCAAAAACGGTCGTCTTCATGCGGACCTTCGACCTTCAGGCCCAATTCCTTCGCCAGGATACCCGTCTGGCCGCAATGATCGAGATGGCCATGGGTGACGAGCAGCTTTTCCAGTTCCACTCCGGTCTTTGCGACAGCGTCCTTCAACCTGTCCAGGTCGCCACCGGGATCCACCAGCGCTGCCTTGTTGGTTTGGGTGCACCAGAACAAGGTGCAATTCTGCTGAAGCGGCGTGACGGGCACAATCACCGCCTTCAAAGGCGGCTGTGAATTCCTATTGGCGGTTATGTTTGACATGAGGGCTATGTGGCGGTGCTTTGGCTGCAGCGCAAGGCCGTTACAATCGTCGTCCTATCCACACGACCCGACCGATAATCTGCACTTCGGCCGGATCACGGTTCGGCCAGCTGGGATAGGCACTGTTATCCGATAGCACCGACAGCCGGTTGCCTGGCGCTTTTGAAAGGCGTTTGACCATCAGGGTACCGTCAATGCGAATGACGTGAATACCATCGCGCAAAGGACGGAGCGCAGCACCGCGGTCGACCATGATATCATCGCCATCGTTGAGGGCTGGTCGCATTGAATCGCCTTCAACACGGATCAGGGATACATCGGCCGGATCGACGCCCATACGTCTTAGCCACGCTTCGTCAAAACCGACCCGACCGGCAAGCGCTTCGTTTTCTCCAAGCGCGCCGGCCCCAGCCGATGCGCCGACAGCAAGTTTGGGAACCAGTCGTAGCTTTTCTCCACGCGCGATCGATTCATCCACAGGTGCGCCCAATATCGTGGGATCCACGTTAAAATAACGCGCAAGGATCGATCTTTCCCGTTCTGGCAATCGTTTCGGGCTGCCACGCTTGATAAATTGCTGAATATAGGCGGGATTGCGGCCAATCAGCCGCGACAACGTAACATAATCATCACCGTGCAGCTGAATAAGCCGGTCAAGTTCGGCCCGAGAATCTCTGTTTACCATCTTTTGCGGCATAGCGATAGGAATTTTCCTAGACAAGTAGGATTTTTCCTACCAGCTTTGTTCCTATCATGTTCTCACTGATTCGATCAAGTGGAACGATGACAAAGGGTGGTGCCTAATGGGAAAGGAAAAGCGAAATGGAGATCAACCGCAAGATCGAGCGTTTTTTGCGCAGATACGATATGGCACCAACAACCTTTGGCAGGCTTGCTGTTCGCGATCCGCGACTGGTGCACGATATGCGACGCGGCCGGTGCTTACGCTCGGTTATGGCGGCGCGGATAGAAAGTTTCATGGATGCCTATGAACATCGGCTTCTGGCGAAACAGACTTTTACGCCAATCGTGGAGGCTGCATGACCGTTCTTTGCACATTAGGCAGATCGCTGCTTGCAATGCTACCCGGAGCTCAAATGATCAGATCGGAATGGCATGCCTGGCACAGTGGACTTTTTTCGGGTGAACGGGTGATCATGGAATTTCGGATGACCGGTACCGATCTGGATATGAAGATGGAGCGGTTCGCCAACATCTTACCAGATACCGATTTCAAACTATGCCAGGGGTTTGTAGCCGAAATTCATCTGGCGAACCTGGTAAAGCGAAAGAAGGAAGAAATCGCCTTTACGATTGAAGCGCTGCTGCTTGAAGAATGAACGTCACCGCGTGCGTGCGTTCATCCGGTGGAGCGTTTCAAGTGCAGAACGCAGAGCTGCGTCCAATTCTTCAGAGCCTTCGGCCGGCACCACCGCTTCGGGTGTCGGCATTATCGCTACGGCTTGCTCTGCTTTTAGCGCAGCCTGTTCCGCAAAATCGGTTTCTATAGCCTGTACCGACGACATTTCGCTGGAAGAAGCGGTTTTTGCTGCCGGACCATCCCCGACAAGCCGTTCGAGTTGGGCAAGATTATCCGCGCGCTTGGCAAGTGCGACATCCAGCCGCTCCACCATTTCTGCCAGCGAGGCGCTTGACAATTTCTGTTTTGGAGGCCGTTCGCCATCGGATGCAGCTTTAGTTACAACCGGTTCCAGCGGCCTATCCGCAGCTCTCTCGGACGCCAATGCAGTACCTGCGACCACCATCGGCTTCGGTGCTTCGGCCATGCCGCCTTCCACCGTCGGCTCAGGATCGGCAAGATCGCGTGTCGCCAGCAAGGGTCGGCGCGGCGGGGCATCGGGGTGCGTATCGCTCGACCTTAGCTTGGGTAAATCTTCCAGCCCTTCGATATTCGCAGCTCCACGACGCGTCTCGGCAAAGGCGGATATACGATCCTTGATCCTGGACATCAGCGAGGATGAAGCTTCATCTTCTTCCTCAACCGGCCTGGTTGCCGTTTCATAGACGGAAGGGGGCACCGATACTGATCGCATGGGGGCATGGCGCCGCAGCAGCATCAGGGAGAGGATCGCGAAAGTCAGCGAAGCAAAACCGAATGCGATCAACGCGCGTGCCGTATCGCCCAGGGGGGCGGCCGTCGCCGGGATCATTTCCGAAATGCCGGTCGATCCGGTCAGTGTTTCCCAGATTCCGACCGGTATAAACATGGCCACGACCGCCGCTACGGCAGCACCGCCCATCGCCATGACAATAGCGCGTGTCTGACTGTCGAATTTCCGATCCAATTGCATATCAAGCCCTGTAATCACTTCGGTTCGCGTGCACTACCGATGATGGCCAAAGACCATCACTTACCACGGCCTAACAGGAAATGGTAAACAGGATCGTAACGCATTATGTTCTTTCGCCAATTGCGGTCCCGTTCGACGAAAACGCGCGCGTTCGTCTTGCGTTCCTGCCACAGCGCCTTATCGATGAACAAGGCATCGAGTATGGCGGCAGCGCCGGCCGGATTATCGGCAGGAAAAAGAGCGCCGGTAACGCCATCTTCGATCAGTTCGCGATGCCCCCCGACATCCGACGCGGCAACCAGGCGCCCTTGCGCCATTGCTTCCAAAGGTTTCAGGGGTGTCACCAGATCGGTCAGCCGCATTTTCTTGCGCGGATAGGCCAGTACATCGATCAGACTATAATAACGTTCGACCTGATCATGCGACACCCGCCCTATGAAATGGATGCGTGCCGCGGCGCGTGAGGCAGCGGCTTGTGCGCGCAGCGCCTTTTCCATCGGCCCGCCGCCGACCATCAGCAGATGCGCGTCGCTCTGCAAATGCGCCATGGCCGCAATCAGATCGTCAAGGCCTTCATAATCGTAGAAGCTGCCGATATAGCCGATCACGTCCTGGCCTATCAGACCAAGCTCGGTCGCCAGCGCCTCGTCGCGCGGGGGCGGACTGCCGAACATTTCCATATCGACACCGTTTGGGGAAACGAAAATCTTGGCGGCGTCGAAACCCCGCGCCACCAGATCGCTACGCAAGCCTTCGCATATCACCGCAACCCGGTCGGCCTTGGCGACAACATGATTTTCAAGCGCGCGGGTGAAACGGTATTTGAGCGAGCCTTCGCGCTGGGTCCCGTTTCCCACTGCCGCATCTTCCCAGAACGCGCGAATTTCATAAACGAACGGCACGCCCAGCCGATCGGCGGCGCGTGCGCCAGCCAAGCCGTTCAATGCAGGCGAATGCGCATGAACCAGATCGAACGGCCACTCGCGATGCACCGACAGGATGCGTTCTTCGAGCGCGCGAACCTCCCGCCATTCGCGTAACCCCGACGGGCCGGAAACCTTTTGCGGCGTGCGAAAGAAACGCAGCCCTTCGGCTTCCTCTTCAAATGCATCGGGCTTTTGCCCATGCTGATATTGGCGCACCCCGGTCAAGCCGCGCACGTCCCATCCCGCGCCGGCCTGGGCTTTCATGATCGCGCGCGTGCGAAAAGTGTAGCCGCTATGAAGCGGCAAGCTATGATCGAGAATATGCAGAATGCGGGCCATGGTCGCGCGTATAGCCGCCGAATATTTAACGCGACGTCAACCCTGATAGCTTAAGCTTTGCGCGAATTTGCAATTTTACGCTATATCCGCGCAGCACTGGAAATGGCAGGGGCCGTCATTCGATGATCGACAATTTTTCGATATTGCTTAGCCACAGCCTGATTTTGCTTGCCTTCTGGTATCTGAGCCGACGCGAAGATCTGGATCGCGAACCGCCGCCCGTACGCGATGCCGAACCCGAAGGGTTTGGCATAAAGCGCCGCCAGCTCGTCCCAAAGGCAAAAAGGCCAGCCCTCGATGCGTGACCTGTTTTTCGTTGGCTATCTGGGTTTGCTCATGCTGTTCGCATTCAAGCGGCCCTTTTTGTTCACGCTTGTCTACGCCTATATCGATATCATAGCGCCCCAGAGGCTAAGCTACTTCCTGTTAAACTCGATTCCGCTGTCGCTGATCGTCTTCGGACTCGCATTGCTCGGCTTTCTTGTGGGCGATGACAAGCGGGATGTCAGGATATCGCCGCGGTGGATATTGCTGATCGTGCTGCTCGTCTATTGCGGATACACGACCACCGTTGCCGTCGAACCGCTGGCGGCGCTCGATAAATGGAGCTGGGTGTGGAAGGCATTGGTCTTCGCAGCCTTTCTGCCGCTTCTTTTGAAAACGCGGTTGCGCATAGAGGCAATGCTGTTGACGATGGTACTCTGCGCATCGGCCTTGATCGTTACCGGCGGAATCAAGACCGCCGCCGGCGGCGGTGGCTACGGCATGCTGGTCATTCTTACCGATACGAATACCGGGCTTTACGAAAGCAGCACGATAGCCTGTCTTGCGATCGCCCTAATACCGATAATCGTCTGGCTGGCTCAGCATGGCACGATCTTCAAACCCGAGTGGAAGGTTTATGTCTATGCTGGCGCATTGATCTTTGCCTGCCTGCTGATTCCGGTCGGCACCCAAGCGCGTACGGGCCTGGTCTGCGTGGCGGCACTTGCCCTGCTCTTCATTCGGCAGACGAAACGCCGCTTTTTGTATCTGAGCTGTGCGGCTCTGATCGGGACAGCCGCCATACCTTTCCTCCCTTCCGCCTTTTCGCAGCGAATGGAAACGATGCGCGACTATAAAACCGACGAGTCGGCGGCAACCCGGATAGCGGTTTGGAAATGGACGTGGGAGTTTGCCAAGGAACACCCCCTTGGCGGCGGGTTCGAAGCCTACAGGCTGAACAAGATACGCTATGATCTGCCCGTCATCGATGAAAACGGTTTCGATACGGGTGAACGCGATCGCAAGGAAATCGTCGACCAGGGTCGGGCTTATCACTCGGCCTATTTCGAAATGCTCGGCGAACAGGGATTTCCCGGTCTTATCATCTGGCTTTTGATCCACGTCGGGGGGGTATGGCGGATGGAAGTCATCAGCCGCTTATATCGTAAACGCAACCGTCCGGATGAAATCTGGGTCGCCCCGCTCGCCCGTGCCTTGCAAAACGCGCATATCATCTACCTGATCGGCGCGCTGTTCATTGGTATCGCTTTCCAACCGTTCGTTTACATGTTCGTCGGTATACAGATCGGGCTGGATACCTATCTGTCGCGGCGGCGGCATGAAGCCCTTTGGAGGCCAATCAACGCACGGGGCAAATCAACAGTAACCTTGCAGGCCGGAAACCCGGCATGAACCGAACCGAACGCGTCGATCTGCGTCCTTTGACCGGGCTGCGCGGAGTGGCGGCATGGGCCGTGGTCTTCTACCATATTCGTAGCGGTATGGGAGGCTATGCCCCCGACTGGCTGATCGCTGCCTTTGCCAAGGGCTATCTGGCGGTCGATCTGTTTTTCATGCTTTCGGGTTTCGTCATGTGGCTGACCTATGGGCAACGCTTTGCGGATAAAGGCTTGCAATACAGCGGTGAGTTTCTGGCGCGGCGCTTTGCGCGGATATGGCCGCTCCATGCGCTTATCCTCTGCATCACCTGCGCTTTTGTCCTCGTACTTGCAGCAACCGGAAGGCCCTTTGCCAGCGGATATCCGCTATCGGAACTGCCCTTGCATTTCACCCTCACGCAGAATTGGGGCCTGACCGGCGATCTGTCGTGGAACCATCCGGCCTGGTCGATCAGCGCGGAACTGGGGGCCTATCTGCTTTTCCCCTTCATCGCCCTATATGCACGACTGGATCGACTGACCGACCGGGGGCTGATCGTCGTCGCTATCCTTCTTGCAGTTGGCCTGCATTGTTTTTTCAGGCTGCAAGGCTATTCGACGCTTGGCGATGCCATTCCGCAAACCGGTCTTGTCCGCTGCATCCTGCAATTTGGTATCGGCATGATAGTGTGCATCCTTTGGCAACGTTGGCGTCGCCTTGAAAAAAGACCCGCTTTGCCTTGTGCGATCTTGGGGGCAGCCACAATGGCAACCTCTTTTTTCAATCTGTTGCCCGAAACTCTCACGGTTCCCATAGGCTTTGCGCTCTTGCTGCTTGCACTTGCCCTGTCCGCCGAACGAACGAACAATCCGCTCGGCAATCCTGTTCTGCATTATCTGGGCGAGATCAGCTATGCGACCTACCTGGTGCATTTCATGGCCTATATCTTTTTCAAGATCCTGTTCGTCGCCGATCCCGCCAATGTTTCTCCGCAAGCTGCGGCCTTGTTCGTCCTGATCGTCCTGATTGCCTCGATCCTGCTTTATCATGGCATCGAAAAACCAGCGCAGCGATGGCTCAACAATCGCTTATCACGGCGGATGGCGCTATTGGCTTCAACCGGAAAGGACACGCAAACTTGCCATAATTGAGGGCATTCGATACCCCGCAATCATGACCGTTTCCTCCAAACCGGCGACGACCGAAGTCGCATTCGATCAAATGGCCGCGCGCCTGCACTATTATGCCGATGTAATCGGGCAATGGTTCCGCGACAATGTCGTCGAACTGGCAACCGCCGCCGTTGTCGCAACATTGCTTTTCCTGTTGCTGGGCTGGCTGAAAGCGCGTGTTGCAAAATATGCCCGTGAGCGGCAGGATCAATCGACACTGACGGCGATCGCCGCCCGCACATTTGCAAAAACCGGCCGGTTCTTCCGCCTGATGGTCGCCGTCGAACTGGTCAACGGCTTTGCCAACGCCCCCGCCCCGATCGCGCGTACGATCGACATCCTCTTCACCATTGCCATAGTGATCCAGGTCGCGGTCTGGCTGCGTGAAATCATTCTCGGCCTCGTCGAACGCCGCGCTGGCGATACGGCAACCGAACATGAGACATTGAAAAGCGCGATGGTGCTGATCCGCCTGCTGGTGAGTTTCGCACTGTTTGCCATCGCCGCGATCGTCATCCTCGACAATCTGGGCGTCAACGTCACCGGGCTGATCGCCGGTCTCGGTGTGGGCGGCATCGCCATCGGCCTGGCGGCGCAGGGCATATTTTCCGATCTGTTCGCGGCGATCTCGATCATTTTCGACCGCCCGTTCAAACGAAGCGACACGATCACCTACGATACCACGACCGCACGCGTCGAACGGATCGGCATGAAGAGCACCAGACTGCGCGCGCTATCGGGTGAAGAAAAGATCATTTCCAACGCGAAATTGCTGGAAAAGGAAATCACCAACAACACGCAGTCGGTCTATCGGCGGGTTACCTTTCTGCTGAACATCGCTTATTATGTCGATATCGACATCGCGGAACGAATTCCGGAAATGCTCCGCGAGATTGTAGAGGCGAACGACGCCCAGTTCATCCGCGCAGGCTTTTTCAACTTTTCGATCAATTCCATGGATTTCCAACTCGTTTTCGACGTCAGCAACGAAGATGTGGAGGTCATGTTCAAGGCCCGCCATGCGATCGGCATCGGCATCATGAAACGTTTCAACGCCGAGGGCATCGAGATCGCCTATCCCGTCAAGGAACCCGTACTGCCAATCGAACACACCAGGCCGCAGCGCACCTGATTCGCATCTTCGGTTTCGCTATCGTGATGAAGTGACGTAGCGTCAGCGCCGTCTTCGCTGCCTGGGCTTGTCAAGCCTTACAGAAAGGCGCATTGCCGCCAAAAATGCGAACCAAAGGAGCAGGATATGAGCACAGTAACAGCTGCCGAACTCGCAGGCCGGGTCGGCGAAACCATCGGCTCTTCGGAATGGTTGTTGGTCGATCAGGATATGGTCAACAAGTTTGCCGATGCGACGGGCGATCACCAGTTCATTCACGTCAACGAGGAAATGGCCAAGATGACGCCGTTCGGCGGCACGATCGCGCATGGTTTCCTTTCGCTGTCGCTGATGCCGGTGTTGATGGCGAAATCGGATTGTCCCCGCATCGACGGTGTGAAGATGGGCGTCAATTACGGCGGCAACAAAACCCGCTTTCTGGCACCGGTTCGCGTCGGCAAACGCGTGCGCGGTCATTTCAAAATGCTCGAACTCGCTGAAAAGCGCCCTGGCCAGTGGCAACAAGTGATCGAATATACGCTCGAAATCGAAGGCGAGGACAAGCCCGCTTGTATTGCCGAATGGATTACCCAGTTCTTTGTTTGAATATTTAAGCCTGTCGAAAGGAATCTCCCATGCGTGATGCCGTTATCGTTTCCACCGCCCGCACTGCAATCGGCAAGGCCTATCGCGGCGGGTTCAACGCCACTCTTGGCGCGACCCTGGGCCATTACTCGTTGAAAGCCGCGGTCGAACGCGCTGGCATAGAAGGCTCCGAAGTCGACGACTGCATCTGGGGCAGTGCGCTGCAGCAGGGAACGCAGGCAGGCAATATCGCACGGCAAGTAGCCTTGCGCGCGGGGCTTCCTGCTACCGTTTCGGGGATGAGCATCGACCGTCAATGCTCGTCGGGTCTGATGACGATCGCGACGGCCGCCAAGCAGATTATCGTTGATAATATGGATGTGGTTGCCGCTGGTGGACAGGAATCGATCAGTCTGGTCCAGACCAAGGAAATGCGGGTGCAGCCCGACCCCGCCCTGATGGCGATGCACAACGCGATCTATATGCCGATGCTGCAAACCGCCGAGGTTGTGGCCAAGCGTTACAATATCGATCGTGATGTGATGGACGAATATTCGCTCGCCTCGCAACAACGCACCGCCGCCGCCCAGGCTGCCGGCAAGTTCGATGACGAGATCGTTTCGGTCACTACGACGATGAATGTCGTTAACAAGGAAACCGGCGAGGTCAGCCAGAAGGAAGTGACCATCGCCAAGGATGAAGGCAACCGTGCGGATACCACGCTCGAAGGGCTGAAATCGCTAAACCCGGTGCTTCCTGACGGTACGATTACTGCGGGCAATGCCAGCCAGCTTTCCGACGGTTCGTCGGCGGTTATCATGATGGAGGCGAAAGTCGCCGAGCAGAAAGGGCTAAGCCCGCTCGGTCGCTATATCGGCATGGCGGTCGCAGGCACAGAACCCGACGAGATGGGGATCGGCCCGGTCTTTGCCGTGCCCAAATTACTCGAGCGTTTCGGTCTGAAGGTCGGCGATATCGGTCTGTGGGAACTCAACGAAGCTTTTGCCGTGCAGGCGCTTTATTGTCGCGACCGGCTGGGCATCGATCCCGAGATTTACAACGTCAATGGCGGCTCAATCTCGATCGGCCACCCCTACGGCATGACCGGCGCCCGCTGCGTCGGCCACGCCCTGATCGAAGGCAAGCGGCGCGGTGTAAAGCATGTCGTCGTCACCATGTGCGTCGGCGGCGGCATGGGTGCAGCCGGGCTGTTCGAGGTGTTTTAAAGAAGGTTGTTGATTTTTTCACTAAGATGATCTATATGATCATTTGCAGTTTGGAGTCTTTCATTTAACTCCTTTTAAGAACCCGGTCGCTCTAACGGCCGGGTTCAACTGTTTGGGGTCCGGCGCTCTAACACCGAACCCCGCTCATCGGTTATTTAGACCGAGCTACCTCAATGATTTTTAACACCAAGGTAGTAAAAGCCATCACCAGACTAATCAGCCCAATAATGATCATTGCAGTTTGATAAGTCATATCATTTTAATTTCCTTGTTTTTGACGACGATGATCGTCGTCAGTTTTGGCTTTAACAAGGCTACGCGATCATATCGAGAACATTATGTCGTTCGACCTGCGGGAACATGCAATCTTAATTGTTGTTCTTATCTTGACTGTAATGGAGAATACCGATGGCAAACGATCAGGAAATCAAAGAAAAATTCTGGGCCGCGCTCAAGAAGGACATGACCATGTTCCTAGGGCTAGCCGAAGGTGAAGATGGCCATGCCCGGCCGATGACGGCGCAGTTGGAGGATGATCGGTGGTCGGATGACGAATACCATGGCTCGATCTGGTTTTTCACGTCGACCGATAACAATCTCTATCAGAATATCGGCCCCGGTG
>JBOFLS010000068.1:0-6627 GCA_051657985.1 Sphingorhabdus sp.
GATGGACGTTTCAACCTCATTGGCGCTGGTCAGGCCTGAACTGGTCCTCAGCTTCTCCAGCCTTGCGCTGTTGCTGATCGCAGCCTGGCGCAGCGATGCCGGGCGCTTGGTTAGTATATTATCGGTCGCCGTGCTTTTCGCGGCAGGCGCTTTTGCCGTGGATTATCTCGTAGCCGGCACTGCTGCGGATGCCTTTCAGGGGCTGTACCGCGCGGATGCCTTTAGCAGCTTTTCCAAGATACTGATCTATATTGCGGCGGCTATCTCCCTGATTATCGCTCCAAAAGCGCTTGAGAAAATGGGCGCGATGCGGGCCGAATATCCGGTGCTGATCCTGCTCGCCACCGTCGGCATGGGCGTGATGGTTTCGGCCACCGATCTGGTGACGCTGTACATCGGCCTCGAACTCAACAGTCTTGCGGCCTATGTGCTGGCAAGCTTTGCCCGCAACGATGGTCGCTCGGCAGAGGCGGGCCTCAAATATTTCGTCCTCGGTGCCCTAGCCAGTGGCATATTGCTGTTCGGCATGTCGCTGCTTTACGGCTTTACCGGATCGACCGATTTCGAAACGATCGGCACCGCTCTGACCGGGGAAATCGGCATGGGCAAGCTGTTCGGCCTGATCTTCGTGCTTTCCGGTCTGGCATTCAAAATCGCCGCTGCGCCATTTCATATGTGGACACCCGACGTTTATGAAGGCTCACCGACGCCGGTAACCGCCTTTTTCGCTAGCGCCCCGAAGGTTGCGGCCAGCGCCTTGCTTATCCGCATCACCATAGAGGCATTCGGCAATCAGGTAGCGGCATGGCAGCAGATCCTGATCGTCGTGTCGTTGATGTCGATCATCATCGGCGCGGTGGGAGCGATCGGTCAGCAAAATCTGAAGCGGCTTATGGCCTATAGCTCGATCAACAATATCGGCTTTTTGCTGATCGGGCTTGCCGCTGGTACCGAACAGGGCGTTGCTGCAATGCTCGTCTATATCGCAATCTACATCGCGATGACACTGGGCGGGTTCATTTGCCTGATGCAACTGAAAGGCCGCGATGGTGAAATCAAGGAAGGGCTGGCCGATATCGCTGGTCTGTCCCGCACCCGGCCTTTGCTCGCCGCCACGCTGGCGATTTTCATGTTCAGTCTGGCCGGCATTCCGCCCTTGTTCGGTTTCTGGGCCAAGCTGGTTGTTTTCCAGGCGGCGGTGGCGGCAAACCTGCTGCCGCTGGCTGTTATTGCAATCAGTGCCTCGGTAATCGGTGCCTTTTATTATCTGAAGGTGATCAAGGTGATGTATTTCGATGAACCGGCCGAGGCGATTGTCGAAAGCGATGACAAGGCGTTGCCGGTGGCGGGCAGTGTGCTGGCCGTTGCCGTATCGCCGCTTGGTTACCTAGCAATTCCTGCGCTTTCCGCTGTAACACTGCAAGCCGCAAGGGCCTTGTTCTGACAGCGATTTTCGAACAGGTCGCGCTTACCGGTTCCACCAATGCCGATCTGATAGCGCGCGCCAACGCCGGCGCACCGGAAGGCCTGTGGTTACGTGCCGACGCTCAGGATGCCGGGCGTGGTCGCATGGGCCGTAACTGGGATAGCGTCAGCGGAAACCTCTTTGCGAGCACCATTGTCCGGCTACGGTCCAGCGATCCGCCGCCTGCATCGCTGGGGTTCGTTACGGCGCTTGCGGCCTGTGAGACAATCGAACAGATCGCACCCGATGTGCCGATCATGATCAAATGGCCCAATGATCTGCTAACCCGAGACGGAGCCAAGCTTTGCGGCATTCTTCTTGAACGCAGCGGTGATGCGATCATTATGGGAATTGGCATCAATCTGGCAACACATCCCGGCGGCCTTGATCGGCCCGTTACCGATTTGCGCACATGCGGGGCCAATCCGCCCCATCCACAAGCCGTGGTTGAGATATTGGCCGATTATCTGGCGCTATGGCTCGAACGCTGGCGGACAGGCGGACCAGCACCGATCCTGAAAAACTGGCAGCTCCATGCCTATCCTTTGGGAACGGCGTTGAACGTCAATCTGCCGACCGGGGAAAGCATCGAAGGTCTTTATGCCGGGCTTGACGATGATGGCGCACTGAAACTCCGCTTGGCGGATGGAGAGGTTCGTGTCGTTCATGCTGCTGATGTTTTTTTGGTTTAGGGCTTGTAAAGTTCAAGACATAATGAACTTATATCGACATTACTCCGTTCGCCCTGAGTAGTCGCTGAAGCCGAATGGCTGAAGCGGCGTATCGAAGGGTCTTATGCTTCGATACGGCACTTCGCCCTGCGGGCTCAGCACCTACTCAGCACGAACGGCTTTGATTAAAATATGTTAGGGAAACACAAAATGCTTCTCGCCATCGATAATGGCAACACCAATGTCAAATTCGCGCTGGTGAATGCCGCCGGTGAGATTGTTCAGCGCTGGCGGATCGCTACCGATGCCAGGCGCACGGCCGATGAATATGCCGTCTGGCTCGACCAGTTGCTGCGTATGGAAGGCTATGCGCGCAGCGACGTTAGCGACGTCATAATCGCAACCGTCGTGCCCCGCGCACTTCACAATCTGCAAGTGTTGGCGCAGAAATATTTCGCGACCGAGGCGCTGGTGGCCGGGCGCGCGCCGGTTGAATGGGGAATTGCGCTCAAGGTCGATGAACCCCGTGCTTTGGGGGCGGATCGCGCGGTAAACGCGATCGCCGCGCAGGCGCTGGAACCCGGCATCGACAAGATCGTGATCAGTTTCGGCACCGCGACCACCTTCGATCATATCGACAGCGATGGTTCCTATAGGGGGGGCAGCATCGCGCCGGGCGTGAACTTGTCGCTCGATGCTCTGTATAATGCTGCCGCCATGTTGCCCCGTATCGCGATTGAGCCACCGCCGACCGACAGCGCCATCGGCCGCGATACGGTGGGGCAGATGCAGATCGGCATCTATTGGGGCTATGTCGGCTTGATCGAAGGCTTACTTGCCAGGATGAAGGCTGAGATCGCCCAGCCCGTAAAAGTCATCGCCACCGGTGGGCTTGCCGCGCTGTTTCAGCAGCATAACCATCTTTTCGACCATGTGGAGCCCGATTTAACGCTACGCGGGCTTGCCAAGCTCTATGGAAACCGCAAAGGCGGGGCATGACAAAACCTGGTAATGAACTCCTCTTCCTCGCGCTCGGCGGGTCGGACGAGATTGGCATGAACGTCAATCTCTATGGCTGTCAGGGCAAATGGGTGATGGTCGATCTCGGCATCACCTTTGGCAATGCCGATTATCCCGGCACCGAACTGATCCTCCCCGATCTCGAATTTATCGAAGAACGGCGCAACGACCTGCTTGGGATCGTCCTCACGCATGGGCATGAGGATCATATCGGCGCCGTGCCCTATCTGGCAGCCGATCTGGGCGTGCCTCTCTATGCAACTCCTTTCACCGCGGCCCTTATTCGTGGCAAGCTGCAGGAACAGGGCATTGCCGACGATATCGAGCTCAATATCATTCCGATGGGCGGCAATTTCGATCTGGGGCCTTTCAAATTCCAGCTGATGCCATTGGCGCATTCGATCCTGGAAATGAGCGCCTGCGTTATCGATACATCTTATGGTCGCGTGTTTCACACCGGCGACTGGAAACTCGACGAGCAACCGGTAATCGGCCACCCTTCGACCGCCGAACAGCTGACGAAGATTGGCGACGAAGGCGTGTTGGCACTGGTCTGCGATTCGACCAACGCGTTCAATAACGATCAAAGCGGCAGCGAAGGCAGCGTGCAGGCCGATCTGCTGAAATCGGTACTAGAAGCAAAGGGTAGGGTGGTGATCACCACTTTTGCCTCCAACGCGGCGCGTTTGCAGACACTGGGTGCGGTAGCGAAGGCCGCTAATCGGAAGCTCTGTTTTGCCGGGCGATCGTTGCAGCGCATTATCGAAGCATCGCAATCGGTAGGCTATCTGAAAGACCTGCCCGAACTGATCGATATGGAGGCGGTCGACGATCTACCGCGCAATCAGGTGATGGTTGTTGCGACCGGTGGACAAGGGGAGGCGCGTGCAGCGCTTGCCCGCATCGCCGATGGCAATCATCCGGTAAAGCTGGAGGAAGGCGATACCGTTATCTTTTCGTCGAAGCAGATACCCGGGAACGAGGTCGCGATCGGGCGGATCATGAACCAGCTTGCCCGGCGCAACATTCTGACCGTTACCGAAAAGCAGGCGCATGTGCATGTTTCGGGTCACCCCGGCCGTCCTGAATTGCAAGCGCTTTACAAATGGGTGCGCCCGCAAATATTGGTGCCGGTGCACGGCGAACGGCGGCACATGGCCGAGCAGGCACGGCTCGGCCTGGCCGAAGGAATACCGCAAGCCATCGTCCAATCCAATGGCGATGTCGTCCGCCTTGCGCCCAAGGGGCCGGAGAAACTGGGCGAGGAACGGACCGGTCGATTGATCCTCGACGGCGATGTGATCATTCCTGCCGACGGCGATACGATCAACCAGCGCCGACGGCTTTCCTGGTATGGCGTAATCAGTGTCGCCGTTGCTCTCGACGGTGATGACAATCTGCTGGGCGATCCGGTGATCCGCGTGCTCGGCGTGCCTATCGAAGCCGAAATCGACGATTTCCTTGAAGAGGCCGGTGAAGCGGCGGAAAAGGCGATCAAGGACTGGCGCGGCGATCTTGACCAGTTGCGCGAAAGCCTGCGTCTTGCCGTCCGCCGCGTTGCGACCAGCTGGACCGGCAAAAAACCCATTGTCGAGGTGTTGATTGTGGAGACAGCATGAGCTGGACCTCGATTATTGCTATCTATCTGCTGTTTTGGGTGATGAGTGCATTTATCATTCTGCCGATCGGTATCAGAACGCATGACGAACTGGGGTTGGAAAAAACCCCAGGGCAAGCGGATAGTGCCCCCGGCAATTTCCGCCCGGGTATCATTATTTTGCGCACAACCATGCTGTCAGCCGCTTTGTTCGGGCTCTATTACGTGAATTACATTTACGGCTGGATTGATCGGCACAGCTTCGATTTTCTGATCAAAGGGCCGGAGTGATAATTAACTGCGTAATCGTTCGATAGCCTGCGCCAAGGCAACATAGAGCTTGCCGACGTCGGAGGAGAGAAGCGTCACACCGATCGCGTTACCGTCGCGTGTGCTGAGCAATACACGCATCATCGCCTCGAAATCATGGATGTAGCGGTTTACGTTATCCCGGAATTCGCTGTCCTCATCATAATTATTCGCGATGATTTTCGCCTCGGCAGTATCGAGCAGCCTGACCGCGCGGCGCGTAAAGACACCCCGATCGCCTTTAAGATAGGCGGCCCATGCCGTATCGGTGACTTCGTTCGATAAAATCTTGGCAACGTCAATCGCCGCAGAATTAAGCGATTCGGTCAGAAGCGCCATGCGCCGGGAGAACCCTTCGTCATCCAATCCCGCAAAGCTGCTATGCGCGTGTGCCACACGCTGTTCAAGATTGCTGGCCATTTCGTCGAGCCGATCAAGCTGGGCTGCGGTGCGCTTTTCGATTTCATCGGCAAAGGAAAGGTTGCGTTCGAGTGATTGACGCATCGCAATATCAAGCGAATTGACTTGCTCTTCAACAGCGGTCTTTAAAGCCAGCCTATTGCGTTGGGTAATCGATCCAGCAACATCGGCCAGTTCCCGATCGATAATCGTACGGCTTGAATCCATGGCTTCCTGAGTGCTTTCACGTACACGCAGCATCGAAGCGACAAGTTGTTCGCTTGCGGTTTCGACCATGTCGTCGATTTGCCCACGCGCCTGTTTGAGCGAGGCAGACAGCAACTCGATCTGTTCTTGTTGGCCTTGCAAATTGCTGCCTGCGTTGTTGGCCAGCGCGGCAATTGCACCATTCTGGGCAGCAAGCAACGAGTCGATCTCTCCAATTTTACCCGCAAGTGCACCGCATTGACGGTCCCCAGCATCAATTGTCGCCAAGACGTCTGCAAGCGCTGCGCGATTGGCATCGAGCTTTTTTTGAAGATTGGCAAATATATCCGGCAGCTTGTCATTGGCTTCTGCATTGGCTTGCCGCAAAATCTCAAGCAGAGTTTCCGATTGCTGGCTGAAATCCGTCGTCAATGCATGGTTGTTTGCAAGTTTCTCGGTAAGATCGTCGTTGGTTTCGATCAATGCATTCACGGCAAAAGCCATTTGCGCGATACGATCGGTTGCATTCTGATCAAGCGAGGCAAGACTGGCTCGTGTCTCCTCGACAAAACCACTAAGGCGAATGATCGATTCTTGCGTGGCTTCATCATGCGCCGACAATGTCGTATGCAGTTTCTCGGCGCCGCCTTGCAAACCTGAAAGCATTGCCGACATCCGGCTTTCATCTTTTTCGAACTGCGCGGTTGTTGTGGCCGATGCATTGACAATGCGCGCCTCGATATCGGAAATATGTCTGTCGAGATCGGTGAAGAGTGGAATGGCCGTTTCACGCGATTGATCGACAACATTGGCAAGCCGAATCGATGCTCCGGTTACCCGTTCTTCAAGCGAACTTGCCGATTGCGAAATCTGGGTATCGAGCCTTGCCAATTCGTCGCCGGTCTTTTCCGAGGTTTCGGTGACACGGTTCAGCGTCGATAAAATCGCCTGTATCTGGC
>JBOFLS010000069.1:0-5457 GCA_051657985.1 Sphingorhabdus sp.
CCAGCGCCAGCACAAAGGAGATGATCCAGAAACGGATCACCACGGTCGATTCAGGCCAGCCCATTTGTTCGAAATGGTGGTGGATCGGGGCCATCCGGAACACACGCCGCCCGGTTCGTTTGAACCAGAAAACCTGGATGATCACCGATAGCGCTTCAACCACAAACAACCCGCCGATAATTGCAAGCACAAATTCATGGTGTGCCACCACGGCAATTGCACCCAACGTACCACCCAGTGCGAGACTACCAGTATCGCCCATGAAGACCGCAGCCGGCGGTGCATTGAACCACAGGAAGGCAAGGCCAGCACCGATGATCGCGCCACACAATATTGAAAGATCGCCTGCACCCAATATGAAAGGGATCCCGAGATATTCGGCATAGCGTGAATTGCCTACCAGATAGGCGATCAGCATGAAGGCAAGCGAGGCGATGATAACCGGCATTGTCGCAAGACCGTCAAGCCCATCGGTCAGGTTCACTGCATTACCGAACGCCACGATCACGAACGCACCGAATATGATGTACCAGTAACCCAGATCGGCAACCGGCCCATTTACGAAAGGGAAATAGATTTTCCCGCCCGATTGGTGCACGATCAAGGCAACCGCAAAGCCCGCGATCACGAATTCCAGAAATAAGCGCATCTTGCCCGATACGCCATCCACACTGCGTTTCTTCACCTTGTCATAATCGTCCATGAAACCGACGGTACCGAAACCCAGCATCACGACGATACAGGCCCAGACATAGCTGTTCGAAAGATCCATCCACAGCAGCATGGCAACCGTGATCGAAGTCAGGATCATCAGCCCGCCCATCGTCGGCGTGCCCACTTTGGCCAAATGCGTTTGCGGACCATCGCTGCGGATCGGCTGACCCTTTCCCTGCCGCACACGCAGCATGTTGATGAAACGCGGACCTATGATCAAGCCGATAAGGAACGCCGTTCCAACGGCAGCGCCCGACCGAAAGGTCAAATAGCGAAACAGGTTCAGAAAGCCGGGAAACCCAAGATATTCGGCCAGCCAGTAAAACATCAATTCCCTCCGCCGAGCATGGCCTCGACCACCGCGGAAAGGCCCACGGAATTCGATCCCTTAACCAGAATGGCATCACCGCTGCGTATTTCGCCGCGCAACCGGTCTGATACTGCCCCGATCGAGGCGCAATGCGCGAATTTACCGCCCCAGGCAATATCCGCTGCCAACGTTTCGGCGAGCGGAGCCATCTCTTCGCCGACGAGTAGCAACAAGTTTACATTTGCGTTTTCAGCATGCGCCTTCAATCCGCGATGGAAGTCGGCGGATTGTTCACCCAGCTCCTTCATCGCGCCAAGCACGGCAATCCGTCGTTCGGCCTTGGCATTGCCTAACCCTGTCAACGTCGCTGCCATCGATGCTGGATTGGCATTGTAGCTTTCATCGATCAGAAGCGCTGTACCGCCAGAAAGATCAAGCCTGTGCCTTGCGCCACGCCCCTTCAGGCCGCCCATATCGGCCAGTGCAAGACCGGCAATCGCCAGATCGCCACCAACCGCCTGCACCGCCGCCAGCACAGCCAGCGAGTTGGACACCCAGTGCTCACCAGGTTGCGACAATTCATATTGCAGCATCGCGCCCGGTAGTTGCGCGGTGATCAACGTACCGCCATTAGTACTGGGCAGATGATCGATACAGCGAACGTCGGCACCTTCCGACATGCCGAAGCTTATAATATTCGGCGTATATTTCTCCGCATGCGCCCGCAGCCGCAGATAATGCGCGTTGTCAGCAGGGATAATCGCGGTGCCGCCTGGCTCCAGCCCTTCGAAAATCTCTGCCTTGGCGTCGGCGATGCCGCTTTCGTCCTTGAAATTTTCGATATGCGCCGGTGCGATCGTCGTGATGATAGCGACATGCGGGCGTACAAAACGGGTCAGCGCGGAAATCTCGGCCGCATGGTTCATCCCCATTTCGAACACGCCATATTCCGTATCGCGCTGCATGCGGGCAAGGCTTAAGGGAACGCCGACATGGTTGTTGTAGCTTTTGACCGAACGATGCACTTTCCCCGGGGAAAACCGCTCCAAAGCGGCGTAAAGCGCTTCCTTCGTTCCCGTCTTTCCGGCAGAACCAGTGACGCCGATCACTTTTGCCGACACTCGCGCCCGTGAAGCTATGCCCAACGCCTCGAGCGCCCGCATCGTATCAGGCACCAATATATGCGGGCCGTCGACGGCTTCGCTGACAACTGCCCCGCTAGCCCCGCTGCTAAAGGCTTGGTTGACAAAGCGATGCCCGTCAGCCTGTTCGCCCTTCATCGCGAAAAACAGGTCGCCATTGCCAATTTCGCGCGAATCAAAGGCGACGCCGCTGCATTCGAAATCAGCCGATGAAATGCCCCCCGTGGCAGCGGCAATTTCGGCGGCGGTCCAAAGTGCGCTCATGCTGCACATTCCCGCGCAACCTCAATATCGTCGAAGGGATAAACCGTGTCGCCGATGATCTGCCCGACCTCATGACCCTTGCCAGCAATCAGCACAATATCGTCGGCACCCGCCTTGCGGATACCATGAACAATCGCTTCTCGCCGATCGCCGATTTCAGTCGCACCTGCCGCCCCGGCCATCACCGCGCTGCGGATCAGGCCGGCATCCTCGGTACGCGGATTGTCGTCGGTGACGATAACCAGGTCGGCATCGCGCGCAGCAACTTCCCCCATTAACGGACGCTTACCCACATCGCGGTCTCCGCCTGCGCCGAATACCAGGATCAGCCTGCCTTTGGTATGCGGCCGCAGCGCTGCGATTGCGGCTTCCAAACCATCGGGCGTATGCGCATAATCGACGTAGATCGGTGCCCCGCTGCGGCTGATAGCTGCCCGTTCCAGACGACCGCGTACCGGTTGCAGGCGGGCCAGATCAGCGACAACCTGCTCTGCATCGCAGCCGCTGGCAATGGCAACCCCGGCCGAAACCAGGGCATTGGCCGCTTGATAGGCCCCGATGAGGGGTAGCTTCACCTTGAACCCCTCACCCTGTACCAGGATTTCAAGCGTCTGCCCCAATTGCGTAGGCTCGCGCGAGGCCAGCCTGATCCCCTGCCCTTTTTCCCCAACGGTAATCAGGCGAAGCGGTCTTTGCTTTGCGCGTGCGATCGCCCGATCCGACCATTCGTCATCAGCCCAGATCACCGCGGTCGCATCATCGTTCGCAACCTCGTCGAACAACCGCATCTTGGCCTCGAAATAGGCCTCCATCGTGCCATGATAGTCGAGATGATCGCGGCTGAGATTGGTGAAGGCGACCACCGATACCGGCACGCCCGCGATGCGATATTGATCGAGGCCGTGGCTCGATGCCTCGAAGATCGCATGGCTTACGCCTTCACGCGCCAGCCCTGCCATGTTCGACAGGAACGTGACGATATCGGGCGTGGTCAGCCCGGTGCGCACGCGCTCGTCGGCGGTGGTGACGCCCAGCGTACCAATAGACGCAGCGCTGTGCCCGGCCATGCGCCAAAGCTGACGCGTCATTTCGGCCGTCGACGTTTTGCCATTGGTGCCGGTGACGGCAGCAAGCTGGGCCGGAAAGGGCCTGAAGAATTTGGCGGCAATATGCGCAAAGGCCTTATGCGGATTGGGGTCGGCAATATGGACGGCACCCGATACCGATGCTTCCGGCCGGGCAACGACGGCCACCGCGCCCGCCTCAACGGCTGCGGAAATATAATCCTCGCCATTGACGCTTGCCCCTTGGAATGCCCCGAAAACCGTCCCAGGGGCAACCTTTCGGTGATCAATGGCAAAACCGGTAACGCGTGTTTCGCCAGCACTTTGTGCCAGCTTGCCGATCAGACTATCAAGGCGCATCAATGATTCCCTTTGGGTGACCAAAGGAGCGGCATCAATTCGGAAACGTCTACGTCGCGGTGCGTATCGGGGATAATCCCCAGTTGCGGACCGATCCGCTCTACCGTGCGGCGCACGATCGGGGCGGCGGTCCATCCAGCAGTACGCTGGAATCCGGTTTCGGCGGAGCCTTTGGGTTCGTCTACCATGGCGACAATGATATAACGCGGATTATCCATTGGAAAAGCCGCCGCGAAGGTCGAGACGACAAGATTCCGTGCATAACCTCCCTCATTGGGCTTTTCAGCAGAGCCTGTCTTGCCGCCGACACGGTATCCGGCGGCATCGGCCTTCTTGCCGGTGCCATCGACGACGATCATGCGCAGCAATTGCCGCATACGCGCGCTGGTCGCCGCGCTGAACACGCGGCGGCTTTTCGGTTTTTGCCCCGGCTTCATCTTGTGCAGCGTCGCCGGATGCCACATCCCGCCATTCACCATCGCGCCATAAGCCGATGCCAGATGCAATGGCGTCACGGCCATACCGTGGCCATAGCCCACGGTCATCGTCGTGATGCGGCCCCATTCCCGCGGCCAGAGAGGCTTGGATCGTTCGGCCAGTTCGATCGATGGCCGGCGATCGAATTCCATATTGCGCAGCATCTGTTCAAGATGCTGCTGGCCCAGATTGTCAGCAATCCGCGCGGTGACGATGTTCGAACTGTGCACCAGCGTTTCGGGTACGTTGAGCCAGCGGCCTGACGGATGGGTATCGCGGATCTTGAAACCACCGATCTCCAGCGGTGCGGTCGCGTCATAACGCAGCGCCAGATTGCGCACCGTTCCAGCATCCAGTGCTGCAGCCACCGTCAACGGCTTGAAAGTCGAACCCAGTTCGAACACCCGGTTGGTCACGAAATTGGTCTGGCGGCTGATCGGGTAACGCCCATCGACGATTGTTTCCCCCAGATCGGGAATATTGGCAAATACGGGGCGATTGGGATTGAACGAAGGCAGGCTCGCCATAGCCAGAACCTCCCCGGTGCGCGAATCGAGGATGATTCCGGCCGCGCCCTTTGCGTTGGTTGTTTCCATGCCTTTGGCCAGCTCGATCTCCAGCGCCGCCTGCACCCTGACATCAAGCGACAGTTCGACCGGCTTGCCGCGGCTTTCGGCGGAATGGAGATGTTTGTCCATGACCCGCTCCATCCCCAGCGCGCCCTTGCCATCGCGGCTGACGAAGCCGAGAACATGGGCCGCCAATTCATGCTGCGGATAAAGCCGCGTACTTTCGCGCGGAAATTCGATCCCGATCTCACCCAGATTGTGCACGGCGCGCACCTCTTCGGGCAAGGCGCGTTTGCGCAGATAGCCCGGAACTTTGGCAGTCAGCTTCGCATAAAATTCGGTTTCGGGTGTATCGGGAAAAATGCGGGCAAGGCCTGCCGCCAGTTCCTTGGGATCGTTTACCAGTCTGTCCGGCTTCACCCAGATCGCATAACCCTGAATCGTGCGGGCAAGCGGGGCGCCGTTGCGATCGACGATATCGCCGCGTTCGGGCACGAACTCGCTGGGTGTCGCGCCAAAAGCACGCGTCCCTTCAAAAATCGCAAGCGTCGCTAGCC
>JBOFLS010000070.1:0-26097 GCA_051657985.1 Sphingorhabdus sp.
GATGAGGCAGTCGCGATGTTGGTTGCCGAGGCGACTGCGCCGGATTTGCGGCGATAGCGCCATGCGGGGGCTGATCTATGCATCGCTAGCGCTAAACATCGTGGTGTTGGTGCCGGTCTGCCTCGGCTTGCTGGGAAAAGCCGACTGGACCTTGTCCGCTTATGGCGCTGAAAGCCCCGCCAGAGGGATATTGCTGTCAGTCTATCTGGCCATCCTGCTCTGCTCGGTCAGCCTGCTGTTCAAGCCCCTGCCCGCGATGGTGGCAGCGCTGCTGCTGGTGCAGATCGTCTACAAATTTACGACACCCTTCACCGTTGGCACGATTGCCAACCCCGTTGTAAGTGCCAATCTCGGAATAGCAGCCTTTCACTGCATTACCTTATGGTCGATCTGGAAAGTGAGCAGCACATGAAACGCAAATTCCTACTCGCCCTGCCCATGCTGCTGGCCGCCTGCCAGCAACCTGCCGCAGAAGCGCCGAAAACCGAACCGAGGACTGTCGATGCGACTGCCGGCTATAATGAGGCGCAAAAGGCCTATGCCGCGGCCAATGCCAAAATGCATGCCGGCATGGGCAATATCCCCGCCGATGCCGACGAAGCCTTCATGGCGGGCATGATCCCACACCATCAGGGTGCGGTCGAAATGGCGCAGGTGGCGCTGAAGCATGGCAAGGATCCGGAAGTACGCGCGCTCGCTGAAAAGGTGATCACGGCGCAAGAGGGTGAGATCAAGCAGATGCAAGCCTGGCTTGACAAGCATAAGCTGAAACCGGCCGCATCCCCCGCCGGCGAAGTCGACCATAAGGCAATGGGGCATTAAATATCGCTTAAATCCGATTGGTTTAGCATAGCTGCGTCCTTCATTAACTTTTCATTAGCCATTTTCCTTCACTGCTCCTCCGGTGTGCATCTTTGCATGGAGGAATTGTAAGAAAATGTCGGGGCAAAAACAGGGAATAGTCGATGTAGCAATCATCGGCGCAGGACCGGCTGGGCTCACCGCCGCCTATCTGCTTTCGAAAAAAGGATACAGCGTCAGCGTCATCGAAAAGGATGAACGCTATGTCGGCGGAATCAGCCGCACGGTCGAGGTCGATGGCTATCGTTTCGATATCGGCGGGCACCGTTTTTTTTCGAAATCGAAGGAAGTGGTCGATCTGTGGAACGAGATCCTGCCCGACGATTTCATCCAGCGCCCAAGAATGAGCCGCATCTATTACGAAGGCAAATTCTACAGTTATCCGCTGCGTGCATTCGAAGCGCTGTTTAATCTGGGGATCATCCGCTCGACGCTGTGTATGGCCAGCTATGTGAAGGCCAAGACCTTTCCCAACACCAAGGTGCGCAGCTTCGAAGACTGGACGGTGAACCAGTTCGGCCACAAGCTCTATTCGATCTTTTTCAAGACCTATACCGAAAAGGTATGGGGCATGCCCTGCGACGAAATGTCGGCCGATTGGGCGGCGCAGCGTATCAAGGGGCTTTCGCTTGGTGCTGCGGTGATGGACGGGTTGAAACGGTCGTTCGGTCTGAACAAGAAACCCAATGACGGTATGGAGACCAAAACGCTCCTCGAAACCTTTCGCTATCCCCGCCTCGGCCCCGGCATGATGTGGGATGCGGCGCGCGATTTCGTCGTTGCAAAGGGTAACAGCGTGCTGATGGGCCACAGCTTCAAGCAGCTGGCACAGGATGCCAAGGGCAATTGGCGCTTGTCCGCAACCAAGGCTGATGGCAGCGAAACGGTGATCGTAGCAAAGCATGTGATCAGTTCCGCCCCCATGCGCGAATTATCCGCACGTATCCATCCGCTGCCGCAAACCGCATTTGAGGCATCGAGCTTGAAATATCGCGACTTCCTTACCGTCGCCCTGATGATCAAGTCGGACGATCTGTTCCCCGACAACTGGATCTACATCCATGACAGCAAGGTGAAGGTCGGCCGCGTGCAGAATTTCCGCAGCTGGTCGCCCGAAATGGTTCCCGATCCGTCGATCGCCTGTGTTGGCCTCGAATATTTCTGCTTCGAAGGCGATGGCCTCTGGTCGTCGAGCGATGCCGATCTGGTCGAGCTGGCGAAGAAGGAAATGGCGATTCTGGGCCTGTGCAACCCCGACGATGTCATCGGTGGAGCCGTGGTGCGTCAGGAAAAGGCTTACCCGGTTTATGACGACAGCTATGCCGAGAATGTGGAGGCCATGCGGAGCGAGCTGGAAGGCAAATATCCAACGCTGCACATGGTGGGCCGCAACGGTATGCACCGTTACAACAACCAAGACCATGCGATGATGACCGCGATGCTGACGGTTGAGAATATTGACGCTGGCGCGCGCGTCTACAATGTCTGGAACGTCAACGAGGACGCCGAATATCATGAGGCGGGCGACGAGGGCGAACAGCAGGCGATTGCCGCCAAGGTGCAAGTGACCGAAGATCAGGCAGCCGCGCTCACCTCCGAACGTGAAGTCCCGCGCCGTATCGTAAAGGCGGCTGGTGAGCAGGTGGGCGATGATGACAAGCGCAAAGCAGCCTGATATCGATCAGCGCGAAAGCGGGGATATGGGACGGCGGCACCAAGACGTTGCCATCGCCATCCCCCGTTCGGTCGGCGATATCGGCGGCTGGGCGCAGTTCTTTCGCCAATTGACCTATTTGCGCTATCTAATAGTTAGCTTGGGCGCGCTTGCGGTCGATCTGGGACTCTTTTTGGCGCTTCTACAATTGGCTATGCCAAGCATAATAGCCTCGGCTATCGGTTATTCGGCGGGCATCGTCGTGCATTGGTTTCTTTCCAGTCGTAAAGTCTTCGACGACAGGGTTTCGAAAAAAGGCACCTTGGAACGGACCCAGCAAAAGGCAATGTTCGTGATGTCAGCGTTGCTAGGGCTCGGCATGACGACGGCGATTGTGGGTGCGGGCGATGCACTCGGCTTTGATCCACGCATAGCGAAGATTGCTGCGATAGGCGTATCGTTTCAGTTAACTTATCTGTTGCGTAATGTTATTATCTTTCGCACGGCAAAAACAGCGAATTAACCGTCATCATGTCGCGTTCGCGCTATAAGACCTGCTTGGTGCTGATCTGGGCGATCGGATGTATATTGCTGCTAGCGATTGCATGGGGACGTGTATCGCAATGGCAGATGGGCGATCCGGATGATCAATTGCGGCTTGTGCAAATACGCGACTGGTTAGCAGGCCAAAGCTGGTGGGATGTCACCCAATATAGAATGAATCCGCCATTTGGCGGTCCGATGCATTGGTCCCGGCTGGTGGATGTGCCGATCGCAGGGTCCATCCTAATGCTTACGCCGATCTTGGGCAGGGCATTGGCCGAGCATGCGACTGCCGTTGCGATCCCGTTATTGACCTTCGGAATAGTCATCGCGCTTACAGCAAGCCTTGCAAACCGCCTGATCGATCGAAAGGCCGCTTTGGTTGCGGCGATATCGCTCTTTGCGATCATACCAGTCGTTGTTCAGCTTGCGCCGATGCGGATCGATCACCATGGCTGGCAACTTGTGCTTTTTCTGGCTGCAACGCGTGCTCTGTTTGCCGAGCGACGATTGAATCTGGCTGCGGTGGCAATCGGGGTTTGCACGGCATTATGGATCGAAATTTCAATCGAAGGCCTGCCCTATGCGGCGTTGTTTCTCGCGTTGCTCGGTCTGCGCTGGCTGTTAGGCCCACCGCAGCATCTACGCCAGTTCCCAATTGCCGCACTGTCTTTGGCAGCGGGCTCGACAATCTTTTTTATCATGACGGAAGGCTTCTATCAGCCGAACTATTGCGATTCACTGTCGCCGGTGCATATCTGGATTTTCGCAGCCGTTGCTACCCTGATCGCTTCCGTCTCATACATCGTAGAACGCTTTGAGGACAAGGTCGGTCTGGGTATCAAGATCGCAGGCGGTTTGATCGCTGCGGGCATCGCAACTGCGATCATGGGGAGCGCAACTCCGCACTGCATGAGCGATGCGTTCGCCGAACTCGATCCAGTGGTACGTGAATATTGGTATAACCGTACGCCCGAAGGCCTGCCATTATGGGAATTTAACCTAGCTTGGGCTGTCTACGAGATATTTGGAATATTGGTAGGGCTGATCGGTCTAAGTCATTATCTTATCAAAACGAACCTTCTAGGCCGATTAGACAAATGGCTGCTTGGTCTTATCTACGCGGGAACGGCAGGGATTGCCCTGACCGTTGCTCGGGCCAATATCTACCCGCTTGTTTTGGCAGCGATTTTGAATGCGGGTGCAATCGTTTGGCTGTTTTCATCGAGAAACGATCATCTGCATTTAGGCATCCGTTTGCCGATTCGTCTTGCAGCGATCGCCTTTATCGTTCCCAGTCTTATCGGCTTGCAGCTATCGGCTGCGTTGGAAACCACGGGCAATCCGCCAAGCCCAGCTGAAGCGAAGGCGGAAGACGATTTCCTGAAACTTGCACTTAAATGTCAATCCGCAAACTTTATCCGCAAGCTGAACCGGCTTCCCCCGGCGCAATTAATGGTTGGGCTTGATGTAAGTCCTGCGCTATTGCAATTCACCCACCACAGAGTTGTCGCTACCGGCCATCATCGCAACCAGCATGCGATGCGCGATGTGATTCGCAGCTATATCGGCAGCGTTGATGAGATGCGGCAGGTATTGAAAGCCCGCAATATCGATTATCTCGTTGCCTGCGATGGCAGTTTCGAACTGCAGGTCTATCAAAGCAATGTGCCCAAGGGCTTTTGGAACCGATTGAAATCGGGTGAGCGGTTTTCATGGCTTGAACCTCAGCCGGATATCGGCGTCTATCAGGTTTGGCGTGTAAACCATAAGGCACTCGCTCGATGATTCGTCGCTTGAAATCCCCAGGCTTTTTGATCTGGCTCGGTCTTGCCCTTTTGCTCACTTGGCTCAGTCGTGAGGCGGTTCTGACACGGTCGGGTTGGGATCCCGACGATCAGCTGCGTCTGGTACAGCTGCGCGATTTTCTGAACGGGCAAAGCTGGTTCGATACTACGCAATACCGTATGAATCCGCCCGAAGGCGCACCGATGCACTGGTCGCGGTTGATCGAGCTGCCGCTGGCGGCCATCGTAATCCTGCTGCGCCCGCTATTCGGACAGCCGGTTGCCGAAATGGTCGCTGGCACGTTGGTGCCGCTTGGCTGTTTCGGATTGGTCGTCTTCATGCTCAGCCGCGTTGCAGGCGAGCTTGGCGGCCGTGGCGCGGCAATCGCCGCCATTATCGTTGCAATGGTTTCGCCGGCCATTTCGATGCAGTTGCGGCCGATGCGGATCGATCATCATGGCTGGCAGCTGGTTTGTGCAAGCCTGGCGCTTTGGACCCTGTTTTGGCCATCGGCGCGCAAATCCGGCATGGCGTTCGGGCTGGCGCTGGCGGTTTGGCTGCATATTTCCCTCGAAGGGGCGCCTTCGGCTGCGATCTTCTTTGCCTTGCTCGGCTGGCGATGGGCGATGAATGGAGACGATGGCGAACGTCTTGCCACCGCGGTGCTCGCCTTTGCAGGCAGTAGCCTGTTTCTGTTTTTCGCTACGCAACCAAGCGGATGGGGGGCTGAAAATTATTGCGATACGATCGCACCGGTCCATATTTGGGCTATCGGCGCAGCGGCAGCGATCATGGGCCCGGCAGCGTCGCTGCTGCCGGCTAATCGTCTGTTCCGGATCGGTATTGCATTGGCTGCCGCTGCCTGCGCCATCGGTGTGATCGCAATATTTGCACCGGCCTGTACCAAAGGCGCCTTTGCCAGCATGGATCCGGTCGTTCATGAATATTGGTACATGCGCATCAGCGAAGGAATGCCAGTGTGGCATCAGGATGGCGATGTCGCTGCCATGCTGCTTGGGGTGCCATTGGCCGCACTGGCGACCATGGGCTTTTTGTACCGGGGTTTACCGCAAACGAAACGGGCCGAGCTAGCGGTGCTGCTGCTGTACGGACTGATCCTTGCCAGTCTGGTTTTTCGGACCGTATCGGTTGCAACGCTGGTTGCGGTGCCCGTGCTTGCCAGCGGCATAGCGGCGCTTTTTACTCGCTATCGCGCGGAGACCAAGCCGGTCTTGCGGATCGCCTGCATCGCCCTAATGATCGTACTGCTGATGCCCGGCGCTTTCATAGCACAAATTTTCCTTACTTTTTCGCCAGCTGCTCAGACCGCTCAAGACCCGATAGGTGGGGCGCAGGCAGCGGAAGGCTGCGAAGCGCTCGGATCGGTAGAGAGGCTAAACCGGTTACTGGCCGCACGCTTGGTCGCACCCTTCGATATCGGCCCGGCCATTTTGTTGACAACGCCGCATCAAGTGCTTGCATCGAGCCACCACCGTAACGAAAAGGCAATGCGCGATCATATCGACATTTACCGCCTGCCGCCCGCGCAAGCGCGTCTTATCGTCGAACGCCGCGGCCTTACGCATATCGTGGGCTGCAAAGACGAAGCGGAAATGATCGGTTACCAGTCCCGCGATCCAGAAGGGTTATGGGCGCAACTGGCAAAAGGCAATCGTCCACTATGGCTGGAACCCGTGCCGAACGAAAGGGGCAGCCTCATGCTTTGGCGCGTAATCAGCACCGAACCCCGTTAATTCTCGTTGCACCGGTTTAATCGCGCGATTAAGTCTCCTGTGAATAGGAGCACAAATGCACGAATTCGATATCATCATCGTCGGCGGCGGTTCAGGCGGTAGTGCCGCCGCCGGGCGGTTGGCTGAAAGTGGGAAATACAGGGTTTGTCTGGTTGAGGCGGGCGGGCATAACGATCGCATCCGCGTCAAGACCCCGGGCTTTATGCCCTTCATCCCCGATGCATCGAACTATCGTTACGATACGGTGCCGCAAAAAGGCCTGAACGGCCGGATCGGCTATCAGCCAAGGGGTAAGGGCTTGGGCGGATCGAGCGCGATCAACGCCATGGTCTATATCAGGGGCCATGTCTGGGACTATGACAACTGGGCTAAGCTGGGGTGCCACGGCTGGTCTTATGCCGACGTCTTGCCCTATTTCAAACGTTCCGAACATAATGAGCGCGGTGCTGACGATTTCCATGGGGAAGGTGGGCCGCTGAATGTCATGGACCAGCGCTGGCCCAATCCGGGCAGTCTTGCCTTTATTGAAGCCGCTGCCGAATTGCAGCTGCCACGCACTACCGATTTCAACGGTGCCAATCAGGAAGGCTTCGGCCTCTACCAGGTTACGCAAAAAGCGGGTGAACGCTGGTCGGCGGCGCGTGCTTATGTGGAACCAGCAAGGGCGACAGGCAAGCTTGAGGTAATCACCGGCGCGCTGACCGAAAGGATCGTGATTGAAGAGGGACGGGCTACAGCTATTGTCATCCGTCAGGGCCGCAACAGGCGGACACTGAAAGCGCGGGGTGCGGTGATCCTGGCGGGCGGCGCATTCGGCAGTCCGCAGATATTGCAGCTATCGGGCATAGGGCCAGCCGAGCATCTGCGATCGCTTGGCATCGATATCATCCTCGACAAGCCCGCGGTCGGGGCCGATCTGCAGGATCATATCGATTATGTCTCAAGCTTCGAAACGCAATCGACCGATTTCTTCGGCGACAGTCTTTCAGGCACATGGCGGATGGTGAAGGCGATTTTCGAACATCGCCGCAGCCGCACCGGCATCATGACCACCTGTTTTGCCGAAAGCGGCGGGTTCTGGAAATCCGATCCGGCTTTGCCTGCCCCCGATATCCAATATCATTTCGTGCCTGCGATGCTGGAGGATCATGGTCGCGCCAAGGTGAAAGGGCATGGCTACAGCATCCATGCCTGTGTGCTGCGCCCCTATAGCCGGGGAACTGTGAGACTTGCCTCTGCCGATGCTGCACACGCCCCGTTGATCGACCCCGCTTTTCTCTCCGACGATCGCGACATGGCGACGTTGAAAGCAGGCGTAAGGTTGATGCACCGGATCGTTGAGGCACCGACGATGAAAGCTTATGCCGGACGGGATCGGCATGCGACGCGTATCGACGACGATGCCGGGTTGGAGGCATTGATCCGCAACCGTGCCGATACTGTCTATCATCCGGTGGGGACATGCCGCATGGGCCCCAATGCAGACGATGTTGTCGATCCGCGGCTGAAGTTTCGCGGCATCGACGGGCTTTATGTGGCGGACGCCAGCATCATGCCGCGACTGATTTCCGGCAACACCAACGCGCCGTCGATGATGATCGGCGAACGCGCGGCGGATTTCGTGGCAGCGGATTTGCATTGAGTATTTGATCTCACCCAACGCACTAACGACACGGCGACTTCTCTCTAAAGTATGACATTACAGTGCGTAACTCCGTTCGTGCTGAGGAAGAGCTGAAATCGAAGATTGAAGTTCTGTCTTAAAGCCCATGGTTAAGCCTACGAGACGCGCTTCAGTCTTTGGCTTCAACGCTCCTCAGGGCGAAAGGTCCTATTTGATGTTTCCTATTTTAGGCAAACATCGTCTTGTCCTTGGTGCTTTGGGTGAAATAATTTCAATAACTGCGTAAATGTAGCCCTGCCCCTGGCCGTCTTCTTTACATTGATTTTGCAGCTCAGTTTGATTTCTCTATCCAATAAAACACCTCTTCCAGGGGCTTATCAAAGACACGAGCTATACGAAAAGCGACTTCCAGGCTGGGGGAATATTTGCCCTGCTCGATCGCAGCGATCGTCTGACGGGTAACACCGACCCTGTCGCCAAGATCGCCCTGCGTCATCTCACCCGATAAGAAGCGCAAGGTTTTGATGCCATTGTTAAAGGGAAGGCGGGCCATGGCTCAATAACCCCGGCGATAGAAGTAGAGTTGCGAACCAACGCGCACCAATTCCGATAGTACCAACGTTGCCATCAATATATTGACCGACCAGCCGTAATTCACGCCGTTGATAAGGACGAAAATATTGGCCCAAACGCCAAACACCAGTGGGTAATAGGCCATATGCGTGCCACGCAGATGGATTGTCTTTTCCCGCTCGTCTTCTTTCAGATTTGCCTCTTTTGGTGTGCGGATCGCGAAGAAGGCGCTGCCTGCAATCATCGGGATCAGAAAAATGATCGTAACCGGCAGCAGCATCCAAACTGCGGCGTACATACCTTTAGGCGTATTGGCGATGCTCCAGGGGTAGCTTGAAAAATACCAACTAAAGGCAGCAATCAGCCCGACAAGTGCCACCCAATGAATTTTCTCACGAAACGACATTCAAACCTCCATGTTATAAACTTTTTACATTATGTCATTCATATTTGACATAGAGTCAAGCTTAAATAACTCGCCTGTCTGTTTAATTGACCTTGCGCCTTGGCCAAGATAGTTTGGCCGACTTATGGGAATTCACGTCAATATAGGTGAAGCTAAAACACGCCTGTCGGAACTGGTGGCAGCCAGTTTGCACGGCGAAGAGGTTATCCTGTCCAAGGCCGGAAAGCCGGTAACGCGAATCACGGCTCTTGAGGATGCTTTAGTCGACGGGCAGGAACGTGTGCAGGCGGAATATAAGGCAAAGCTGCAAGCTTGGATTGGCAGCGGCAAGGGAATGCTTGGGACAGGTGCAGGTGATCCCTTTCTAGAGCCGACCTTTAGCGATGAAGAGATGGACGCCTTCGACATAGATCCGGAAAATTCTTAAACCGGTGAGGTTATTGCTCGATACACATGCGGTCATCCGGTTTTATGGTGATGATCCTCAATTAAGCGCATCGGCGCATGGCCTTGATTTCGATTTGCATGTTTATGCCGAAATCCGCCAATATCCCGTTCGTACACTCTGGTAAGGCCCAGTCCCATGTCGACCACACCTAAAACGCTCACCCTTCCCATCTCCACCAGTCGCGCCAATCCGACACCTCAGCCGATGAAACGGCTGACCGTGCCCCGCATCCGGCAGCGAAAGGGCGGCGAACCCCTGGTCATGCTGACCGCCTATACCGTGCGGATGGCGCAGATCATGGATCCGCATTGCGACATGCTGCTTGTCGGCGATTCGCTTGGCCAGGTGATCTACGGCCTACCCCATACTGTTGCGGTAACGATGGAGATGATGGCGCTGCATGGTGCGGCCGTCGTCCGCGGCAGCTATCATGCAGCCGTGATCGTTGATATGCCCTTCGGCAGCTATGAGGCATCGCCCGAGCAGGCCTTCGAAAATGCCGCGCGTCTTCTAAAGGAAACAGGTGCCGCCGGGGTTAAGATGGAGGGTGGCAAGGTAATCGCGCCGACGATCGAGTTTTTGACACAGCGCGGTATTCCGGTAATGGGCCATGTCGGTTTGACGCCGCAAGCGGTCAATATCCTCGGCGGCTACGGCGTTCGAGGGCGAAGCGAGGCTGAGGCGAAGACGATCGTGGAGGATGCCGAAGCCGTTTCGAAAGCCGGGGCCTTTGCCATGGTGATCGAGGGCGTACTGGAACCCATCGCGATCGAAATCACGCAAAAGGTCGCCTGCCCGACCATCGGCATCGGCGCTTCCGCGCAATGCGATGGGCAGGTGCTGGTGACGGAGGACATGCTGGGACTGTTTGATCGCGTTCCCAAATTCGTCAAGCGCTTCGGTACGATGCATGCCCAAGTCGAAGAAGCGGTCAAACACTATGCCGAAGATGTGCGGTCGCGCCGTTTCCCCGGGGTTGAGCAGCTTTATCAACCCGAATGACCTCTTGCCGAGCCAATAATCTCCTACTGGTAAGTTTGCGCCCGCATGGCTAAGGACGCCGGAACGATTTTTACGTCAAAAGATTTCTGGAGGCCGTTTTGGCACTAACCCCTACCGACAAACATGCGGCATCCGACGAGGCTTTCCTGCGTGAAGTCGACGATGCCGTCCGCGCGAGCGATCTGCAGACATTTTGGAAACGGTTCGGTCGCTGGCTTTTGCTGGCTCTGGTTTTGGGACTGGCGGCTTTCGGTGGTTACATCTATTGGCAGAACCAGAAAATTGCCGCTGCCGAAAAACAGGGCGAGGCCTTCGTCCTGGCGGTGGAAAAACTTCAGGGCGGCAACATGGCTGGTGCAAAAGCCGACCTGGTAAAGCTGACGACGGCTGAGCAACCTGGGTATCGCGCGATGTCGCAAATCCTGCTTGCCAATATGGCGGCGGCCGACGGCAATATGAAACAGGCCATCGCCGATTACGCCAGAGTCGCAAAGGACGCCAGCCTGCCACAGCCTTTTCGCGATCTGGCGCTGATCCGCCAGACGACCGCAGAATTTGACAGCCTGCAACCGCAAGCCGTAATCGACCGGTTGAAACCGTTGGCAAAGCCCGGCGCACCCTGGTTCGGCAGCGCGGGCGAAATGTCGGCGATTGCCTATATGAAAATGGGCAAGGACGATCTGGCCGGCCCCATTTTCGCCCAGATTGCAAAGCAGGAGGGTCTTCCCCAAGCTTTGCGCGCCCGTTCGCAACAGATGGCGGGCGCGTTGGGCGTCGATACCGTTCAGATTGAGGCAAAGACCGCTGGTGCATCCGCCGCGGCGAAGGACCAAGAAGGAAAATGAGCCTGTGAGAACAAGTGCCAGGATTTTGGGGGCGTTCAGCCTCGTTGCGCTGCTCGGGGGATGCGGCGTTTTAGGTGGCGGCGGCGACAAAAAGGAAACGCCTACCATCGGTAAGCGGATCGACATATTGGGAACCGAGGCGGATACCGTCGCCGATCCCAATCTGGCAGGCATCGCAGTGATCCTGCCGCCGCCCGCGACGAATGAAAACTGGTCGCAGCCGGGTGGTAATGCAGCCAAATCGCCCGGGCATCTGACGCTTGCCGATGCGCCGCAGCGTCTCTGGACCGCACAGATCGCCGGCGCCAGCAACCGTGCACGGCTTGCGGCAACGCCCGTGATCCATGAAGGCAAGCTGTACGTCATCGATACCAACGCAACAGTGAGCGCATTCGATGCTGGCAGCGGTGCAAAGCTGTGGGCTAGCCAGCTCGACGTCAACAAGGATGGCAAGCCTTCGCGTTTCGGCGGCGGGGTCAGCACCGATGGGACGACGGTGTTTGCAACCAATGGCGTCGGCGATGTTGCCGCACTCGACGCTGCAAATGGCGCGGTTAAATGGACCAAGCGTCCGGCCGGGCCCTTGCGCGGTGCACCCACATTGTCGAACGGCAACGCTTATGTAATGACGCAAGATAACCAGATCTACGCCGTTCGCATGGCGGATGGCGAGGCGCAATGGAATGAAGCGGGGCCGATAGGCGCCTCGGGCATTTTCGGCGTTGCTGCACCCGCTGCTGCACAAGGGACGGTGATTGCCGGTTATTCGACCGGCGAATTGGCGGCGTACCGTTATGAAAATGGTCGCAGCCTTTGGAGCGATACCCTGTCGCGTACAGCCATGTCGACGAGCGTTTCGACGCTGACCGATATCGATGCCGATCCCGTTGTTGATCGTGGCCGGGTCTTCGCGCTTGGCCAAGGTGGACGCATGGCGGCTTATGAGCTGGTTACCGGGCAGCGCATATGGGAAATCAATATTGCGGGTATATCGACCCCCGTTGTCGCGGGCGAATGGGTGTTCGTGATGACCAGCGATGCGAAACTGCTTTGCGTGCAGCGCGCCAGCGGCAAGATCCGCTGGATAGCGAACCTGCCGCGCTACCGCGACGAGGAAGACCGCAAGGGTGTGATCACCTGGCGCGGTCCGGTACTGGCCAACGGTCGTTTGATCGTTGCCAATAGCCAAGGACAGATCTGGTCGGTATCGTCGGGCGAGGGTGCGGCAAGCATGCTGGTCGATATCAAGCAACCGGTTTCGGTCGCGCCGGTGATTGCGAATAATATACTCTATATTCTCGACGATAGCGGGCGCTTGACGGCGTTTCGCTAGTCAAGGATCAGCTCCGGATGTTTTCCCCGATCGTATCGAGCGGAGACGAGGCATAGTGCGGTAATCGAGGGCCTCTTATCTGTGCTCGAGGCGAACGGAATTGATAAGATCGCTCAGAAAAATGCCATTATAGGGTGGCGTGGAAGGAAACAGGCACATGTTGCCGTCAGTCGCCATTATCGGCCGCCCCAATGTCGGCAAATCCACCTTGTTCAACCGACTGGTCGGCAAAAAGATTGCGCTGGTCGACGATCAGCCGGGGGTAACGCGCGACCGGCGAGAGGGCGATGCCAAGCTGTTCGACCTTAAATTCCGCATCGTCGATACCGCCGGTTACGAGGATGAAGAGGCGGCCACGCTGCCGGGCCGGATGCGCCAACAGACCGAGGCTGCATTGGCAGGAGCTGCAGCGGCGTTGTTCGTGATCGACGGACGGGCGGGTGTTACCCCGCTCGATGCGGAAATCGCCCGCTGGCTTCGCAGCAGCGATAAGCCCGTCATCCTCGTCATCAACAAGGCCGAGGGTAAGCAGGCCGACGCAACGATCTTCGATGCCTTTTCGCTGGGAATGGGCCAGGGTGTTGCGATCAGTGCCGAACATGGCGAAGGCATGGCCGACCTGTTCGAGGCGCTGATGCCCTATGTCGACGGGTTCGAGGAAGAGCTGTTCGACGTCGAAGCCCCCGATGCGCCCCTGCAACTGGCGATCGTCGGTCGTCCCAATGCGGGCAAATCGACGCTGGTCAACCGTTTGCTGGGCGAAAACCGGTTGGTGACCGGCCCCGAAGCCGGAATTACCCGCGATAGCATATCGATCGACTGGGTCTGGCGCGATCCCAACCCGTCCGATCCGGAATTGGCCGAGCGGCGGATCAGATTGATCGATACCGCCGGTATGCGCAAACGCGCGCGCGTGCAGGAAAAGCTTGAGAAGCTCTCTGTTGCCGATGCAAGGCGCGCGATCGATTTTGCCGAAGTCGTCGTGCTCTTGCTCGATGCGACCAAAGGGCTTGAGCATCAGGATCTGAAAATCGCCGATCATGTGATCGAGGAAGGCCGCGCGTTGATCATCGCGATAAACAAATGGGATGTTGCCGAAAACGCTTCCAGCTTGTTCAACGGTATCAAAGCCGCGCTTGAAGAAGGATTGTCTCAATTGAAGGGGGTGCCCTTGTTTGCGGTATCCGCCGCCACGGGTAAAGGCCTCGATCAGATGTTGAAGGCGGCATTCGAAGCCCGGACAAGCTGGAACAGCCGGGTACCCACCGGAATCCTCAACCGCTGGTTCGAAGAAGCCGTTGCCGCCAACCCGCCGCCTGCCCCCGGTGGCCGGCGGATCAAGCTGCGTTATATAACCCAGGCCCGCAACCGTCCGCCAACCTTTGTTGTCTTCGGCAATCGCGTGGATCAGTTGCCCGACAGTTATCGTCGCTATCTGCTGAACGGCATCCGTCGCGATTTGGGTTTCGGCGCAGTGCCGGTGCGGATGAATTTTCGTTCGTCGAAAAATCCTTTTGCCGATAATTAGGGTTCGAGCCCCCGATAATCTTTGGAACGGAGCCTTTCCCGCATAGCCATCGTCAACGGCTTGTTTACTTATAGGCTTTAAGCCCCTTTTTGAACGGGGCCAATATTTTGACGGAGCCAGGTACGGCGATGAGCTATTCTGCCGACGAAATTATAAATTGGACTACCTTTGCCGAAACGCGGGGCATATTGGGCGAAGCCTTTGTGCGTGTTCTCGGCTATTTCCGGGAAGACGGCATTAAATCTGTCGCATCGATCGAACAGGCGATGCGCGAACGCGACTCGGCGAAACTGGTACTGCCTTCGCATACGCTGAAAGGCGAAAGCTGGCAGTTCGGTGCCGAACGCCTGGCAACCCTGGCCGAGGAGATCGAGGTTGCCGCGCGCCATTATGTCGAAATCCGACAAGGGCCCGAAGAACTGGTCGAAAAAATCGTACAGCTTCGCCCTTTGTTCGAAGCGACGCTGGCCGCGCTCGAATCCGAAGCCAGTCCGCTGGTTGAGCGCCGCGCGCAATTCGGTGCACGCAGTTTCGGTCAAAGCCAGTTCGGGCGTTTGTAGATCAGCATCATCCGCTGATTTTTCCCGCAAAGATATAAAATCGTCTTTTCTTGCGTTTTATATCTTGCTTAAAAATCGGACCCTTTGCGGCTTCAATCTTCGGCTGGTTTCGACTGCAATTGAATGTAATTCTGAACACCCATCTGTCTGATAAGGTCGAATTGCGTTTCCAGAAAGTCGACATGCTCCTCTTCGCTTTCGAGGATATCGGCAAATAGATCGCGGCTGACATAATCGCGAACGGTCTCACAATGCGCGACCGCATCTTTCAATAACGGTATTGCCTCATATTCGAGCTCAAGATCGGCTTTTAATATTTCCTCGACCGACTCTCCGACGCGCAACCGTCCCAGCATCTGAAAATTGGGCAAGCCATCGAGAAACAGGATACGTTCGGCCAGCTTGTCTGCATGCTTCATTTCATCGATGGACTCGTGCCGTTCCATCTCGGCGAGCTTCTTGACGCCCAGATTGTCAAGCAGACGATAGTGCAGCCAGTATTGATTGATCGCCGTCAATTCGTTTTTCAATGCTTCGTTGAGGAATTCGATGACCCTTGCGTCGCCTTTCATGGCCGTGCTCCTTGCTGCAGGCCCGCAAATATAGGCGAATGTTCCGGTATCCGATAGTCCGAAAGCTAAATAATTTCCCTATCATTCAACGCGATATAATGCTGCTAATGCTAAGCGCTTGCAGCCTTGACGCTGATGACATCACGCGCAAAAGAGAGGCATTGCCCGCATTTGGGTTTGCTTCCCAGCCGGGCGTACACTTGGGCAGGTTTTTCGTTTCCGCAACGTACGGCGGCACGAAAATCTTTTTCCCTAATGGCATTACAGACGCAGACAATCATGATTCGCGTCTAGCGTTAATGCGAATTGATTGCAATAGCGATAAGATGCAAATGCTATTGTTTTTGCTGTTGCTCGAGCCGTTCGAGCCGTGCCTCTATTCGCGCGATTCCCTCAAGAATGTGCAGCTGTTCCTCATGCGTGAAGGCATCGCGATCTTCATTCATGCGGTCGACCAAACGAACAACAATCAAAGGTGCGACAATGAAGATTGATAGGTGCATCAACGCGACGGCCACAAACTGTCCGGCCCCGGACTTCGGACTGATATCGCCATATCCTGTCGAGGTTGCCGTCGTCGCCGCCCAATACAGTGCCGTCGGCATATCGAGACCTTCGAACCAGGAAAGCAGGCTGGCGCTGGTGATCAGAAGAATCGCGTATATGATGGCCAATTCGCGAAAGGTATCGGTGGCGGCTCTTATTTTTTGCATGGTCACTCCTCGATGATGTGGGGGATGAAACGGGCGCGGTTGCCGGTGATCAATCCGTCCTCGCGAATGCCAAGGCCTGCCGCCTTGCCCCCGACGGCCCAGCTGCCCAGCACCGGATAGCCGTTGCCAAAATCACGCAACGGGTAACGGCCTTGAAAAAGCAGACCGTCACGGCTGTAATCGCCCCCGCTGCTGGCCATGACGCGGCCACCGCCGACAACTTCGATATTGGCGCCTTCGCGGGCGAGGACGGGTTTGGAAACATAATCCTTGCCGATGCCGTGCGGATCGAACGAGGCCGCCAACAAATTCGGGTGCCCTGGAAACATTTCCCACAAGATCGCAAGTATTGCCTTGTTGCTCCACAGCATCTTCCAGACCGGTTCAAACCAGAGCGTAGTCGAGAAATGCGGAACGATGGCTTTCCCGAATTCCTCACTAGCCAGCCACTCCCAAGGATAGAGCTTGAACAAGGCACCGATCAGATAATTGTCCTGATCGACGATGCGCCCATCGGCGTCGATGCCGATCTGATCGATCAGCATTGCCTTCGTCTCCAGCCCGGCCTCGGTTGCCAGATCGCGCATATAGGTTGTGGTAATCGTATCTTCATGCGCCGGGTCGCCGCTATGGGCGAACCAGACGCGTCTGCCGGCAATTTCAGGTGCCAGCTTACTCCACCGCGCTACTAGTTGCTCGTGCAGGCTGTTCAACTGATCATTCTGTGGGAAACACTCTTCCTTCCAGTACCACTGCACTATCGCGGTTTCGAGCATCGCCGTCGGCGTGTCGCAATTATATTCGAACAGCTTGGGTGGCCCATGCCCGTCATAACCCAAATCGAACCGCCCATAATCGAGACCTGGGCTTTGCCGTTCCCAAGCCGTTTTCACCGCCTCGTGATAAGACACCGGAATACCGCATAGCGACAGCAGGCGTTCGTCGTGTGCGATCCTGTTGCCTGCTTCGACATAGAGCGCATGCAAATCTTCGGTTGCTGCCTCTATCGTTTCGATCTCTTTCAGGTTGAAAGAATAGCAAGCGGATTCATCCCAATAGGGGCCATCAGCATCGCTATGCCAGATCAGGCCGAGTTCCTCGACCTTTGTCTGCCAATCCTGCCGTGGTTGAACCGAAAGCCGATGCACGGCTCAGGAGCGTCCACCGCCATAGCTGCGGCCACTCGATCCGAAACCGCCTCTTGCGACAGCAGCCGAACGCGTCATAGCGGTCGATGCCGGAGCTCTGGCATAATCGACGCCCGCTGCCGGTGTCGACGATCCGTAAAAGCCCATCTGCCTGTTGCGCAGATTGTCGCCCAGATAGGGCATGCGCGATCCGCGCCCCAGATAATACCAGCCCGCACCCCCGCCGAGCCGGTTCGACTCGCAGTAATCGTCATCGATACGGTTACCACTTTGATCGACGCACACGGCCGTATCGCGATCGGCAAAGACGTCGCTGTTGCTGTTGTTCCACTCCTCTTCGGCAGAACAGGCGGAAAGCGTGGCCAGCGTCGCGGCCATCGCGCTTGTCAGGGCAAGCTGCCTTTTCATCATGATGTTTCCTCCGCTTGCCTGTCAGGGAACCATGCAGGCGGCTTGCAGGATGCCGACACCGACACCGATACCGCCGATGAACTGGCCCGAAGCCGCGCAATCTTCGGCAATACGTTGCGAAATCGCCTTGAAGAGCAACCGTGAGATGATGACATAGACGGCCAACTGCACAATCCCGGCGACCGCGCCCCATAACAGCATATCGGGGATGCTGACCGAATGACCGATCACGATGGCAACGGGAATGGCAAAACCGATGAACGTGCCCGAAAGTTGTGTTGCCGCCGCTGTGTTGCCATTGCGGATCAGCGCGAATTCAGCATGCGGCGTACAAAAGGAATAAATCGCTAGAAACGCAATCGCCAAACCTATGGCCGAAGAAAAATAGGCCAGAAAATGCGGTAGAGCCGACAGAAAATATTCGAACACTTTTTTCCCCTTTTATTCCCATTTGACGGATATGATCGTCAATCCGGATATCTTTTGCTTTAATAGTGGATGAAGCAGGACTGTCAAACCGGTCCCGATACCGGTATCGCTTTTCGCATCGGCTGCAATTCCCATCGCGCCAGGCTGCGCCACAACCATTCGAATGGCCCATAACGGAAACGATCGAGCCAGGGCTTGGACCAAAGCAGCATGGCAATCCATGCGCCGATTACGAACAACCAAAGCTGCGCCCGCCCGACTCCGTTATATAGGCCAAAACCATAGCCGTAAAATATCGTCGTCATGACGATGCTGGTACCCAGATAGTTGCTGAACGCGGCGCGTCCTGCCGCTGCAACACGCATCATCCAGCCGCTTTGAGCAAAAGCACGGATCAAGAGGATCAATGCTGCGGCATAGCCCAAAATCATCAGCAGGCGGAACGGATAGGTCCAGGCGATAACAACGTTCATCATCAGGATAAGATCAAAATTGGCAGCAACCGCCCAAGCCGCAAACACGCCATAGGCCAATCCCCCGAGGCCAAGCCCGATAAGCGCCCATTTGCGATAACGATGCGTATCCCATTCGCCCGTCATGAAACCTTTTTTGTACAGCGCTATGCCGATCATCATGAATGGCAATGTTTCGCATATATTCTGCACGACCATTGCAAGGGGCTGCGACCATTTTTCGGTCACGCGATAGTGGACGATATCGAAATAATTGCCGCGATAGGCGGCGACTTCCTTTGCCGTAGTGCTGAAACCGGAAAGCATAGCGTTATAGGACTTCACGAGTTCGGCGTCAGCATCGGGCGCTTTTGCCGCAACTTCAAACAGCCACAGCATTCCCGTAAACAACGACATCAGAAAAAAACCGATGGCATAGATGATTATGGCCATCTTGAACAAACCGCGCGCCTCGACATCGCGAAACAGATAGGCGACGCAACCGGCAATGGCATAGAGGAATAGGATATCGCCCCACCAGATGAACAGGAAATGCGCAAGACCGATCAGCGCCAGCCATCCCATGCGGCGAAAATGAACCCTTGCCGCACTTTCGCCCTTTGCCTCGGCCCGTTCGACGATCAACAGCATCGATGCACCAAATAGCAGCGAAAACAAGCCGCGCATCTTGCCATCGACCAGAATGAAAGAAACGATCCAACTCACCAGATCCGCCCGCGAAGGAGGACCGCCTAAGGAAGGCGTGATGTAGGCCATTTCGGGCATGGAAAAGGCGATGATGTTCATCGCCAATATGCCCATGACGGCAAAGCCGCGAAGCGCATCCAATGAAATATGCCGGGTCAGCTTTTTGCCATCGTCCATGTTGCCTCCCCATATTCTGGTGCTGCTACAGCCAGGAACTGATCTGGTCCAACGGTTTCTTGATCACGGCATGGGCGGGAACGCTGGCGTCGGCTGCGGGATGGCCGGTAACGATCAGCATCATGGGCTTTTCGGCGTTGGGCCGTCCGCATAGCCGATTGAGAAATTTCATCGGGTTGGGCGTATGCGTCAACGTCGCCAAGCCCGCATCGTGAAGGGCTGCAAGCAGCAATCCACAGGCGATGCCGACGCTTTCGGTTGTATAATAATTTTGCCGGTCGTCACCGGGTTTCGGTCCGCCGCGGCGCTGGACAAAAACCGCGATCAGCCATGGGGCAATCTCGAGGAAGGGCTTGTCAGGATCGGTACCAAGCGGCGCGAGCGCTTCCAGCCACTCCGCACTGGCCTTGCCGTTGTAGAAAGCCCGTTCTTCAGCTTCCGCCGCCTCGCGCAAGGCCCGTTTCTTTTCCTTCGACGCAATAACGGCAAAATGCCATGGCTGATGATTGGCACCATTAGGCGCGGTGCCCGCGGCAAGCAAAGCATTGGCGATCACGTCGCGCGCGACGGGACGATCGCTGAATTCACGACACGTGTGCCGCGTGGAGAGATGTTCATAAAAGTGGCGGCTTCGCCTGATCCGTTCGGTATCTGTGAACTCAGGCAGTGACGGAAAGGGAAGTTTGGGACAGTCTGACATTACCGGTTTTTAACGGCACGATAGATATATTGAAAGCGGAAGCGAAGACTGCTATTTACATCGATGTCGGTAAGACAAAATAAACAGCTGTTCTGTAAGCGAGACATTTATGAGCGCCATTCTCCCACTTTGCCATTCCGATCGGGCCGACGCCGGTTTCAGACCTTTGAAAGCGTTGCACCATTTTCGCAAGTTGATCGCCGACAAGGAAGATACCGAACAGGTCTTTCATATCATCGAGGCGTTGCGAGACAGGCGTTTCAACCGTTCCGCCGAACGGTTCTTTGCCAGTCCCGCGGGTCGGCGCGTTCTTGCCGCTGATGAATATCTGCCTCGTCTTTTGGATGACCATGATCGCCTGTGTAAATTGCCGGCGAACAGTGTCGGGCAGGCCTATGTTCGCTTCATGAAAAAGGAGGGGTTGACCGCGCAGGGACTGGTCGACGAGTTCGACAGGTTTCGGGCGGGTCGTCCTCATTATGACGATCTGATAGAACGTTATTCGAATCGCCTGCGCGATACGCACGATCTGTTTCATGTGCTCACGGGCTATGGTCGCGACGCACTGGGTGAGCAATGCGTACTCGCTTTTTCCTATAGTCTCAATCCTAGCTGGGGCTTGCTTTTCATTGCTTGGGCCGGCGCGCGGGAAGTGAAGAAACAGGTTCAATCGGACGTGCCAATCTATGCCGCGGTACGCGAGGCGCAACGCATTGGCCGGGCGGCCATCAATATCGCACAGGAAGACATCGAAGCCCTGCTAGCTGAACCTTTGGTAGAGGCACGCAAGCGTCTGAATATTATTGAACCCGCGACCTATCGGCGCGCGCATGCGATGATGCTTGGCAAAGGTATCGATCCTTACGATCTGCTAGGACAGCAGCAAACCGCAACTTAGACTTTTAGGATTCCATCCAGTTGTTGAAAAAGCTGTCATGCGCGGCTTTTAGATCGGTCAAACTCAATACCGGGTAAAGCACATCCTCGCCTCGGCAGATGGCGATGGTGTCGTCTCCGGTCCAGCCGATAAAACAGCTGCGAACCCCAGCTTCGGCGGCCAGGGTTTCGACAGCGTCGGTATCAAAGCGTTCGGTAACGATATAGCGCCCCTGATTTTCCGCGAAGAGTGACCAGGCATGGCGTTTCTTTTCGCGGTCGACCTTGTTCTCGAACGCCGAAATTTCAAGGCGTGCGCCGATATTGCCGCCCAGTGCCATTTCCGCAATAGCGACAAGAATGCCGCCATCGGAGACGTCGTGCACGGCTGTGACCACGCCCTTTTCGATGAGCTTGCGGACGAACTCCCCGTGCTTGCGTTCGGCGGAGAGATCAACCTTGGGGGATGGACCACCCTGCATTCCGTAACAGACATCGAGCCATTTGGATTGACCCAATTCGGGTTCGGCACGGTAATCGGCACCGATCAGGATAATTTTGTGGCCTTCGCCCTTGAATCTGATCGTTGCCATCTTGGCGACATCGGGTAGCAGGCCAACCCCGCCGATTGCAGGTGTCGGCAAGATCGCACTGCCGCCGCCGGTTGCCTTACTTTCATTATAAAGACTGACATTGCCCGACACGATCGGAAAGTCGAGCGCGCGGCAGGCATCGCCCATACCATCAAGACAGCCTACGAACTGCGCCATGATCTCAGGGCGCTGGGGATTGGCGAAATTCAGGCAATTAGTTACCGCCAGCGGCGTTGCGCCGACAGCTGACAGGTTACGATAGGCCTCGGCAATCGCCTGTTTACCGCCTTCATAGGGGTTGGCATAGCAATAGCGCGGGGTGCAATCGGTGGTGATCGCCAAGGCCTTCTTGTGGCCATGCACTCGCACGACGGCAGCGTCACCACCCGATTTCTGCGCGGTATCGGCACCGACCTGGCTATCATATTGTTGCCAGATCCAAGCGCGTGAGGCAAAATCGGGGGAGGCCATCATCTTCAGCAGATCGGCGGCAGGATCGCTGTCTTCGGGCAGCTTGCCCAAGGGCGCGACCTTTGCCCAAGCCTTATAATCTTCGCGGCTCATCGCAGGCCGGTCGTATTGCGGAGCATCGTCGGCCAGCGGGCCAAGCGGAATATCGCATACGACTTCGCCGTTCCATTCAAGGACCATGCGCCCCGTATCGGTCACTTCGCCGATCACGGCAAAATCGAGTTCCCATTTCCGGAAAATCGCTTCGGCCATCGGCTCCTTGCCGGGTTTCAGAACCATCAGCATGCGTTCCTGGCTTTCGGAGAGCATCATTTCATAAGGTGTCATGTCGGTTTCGCGCTGCGGCACCGCATTCATGTTCAGCCTTATGCCGCAACCGCCCTTCGATGCCATTTCGACCGAAGAACTGGTCAGCCCCGCCGCGCCCATGTCCTGGATAGCGACGATTGCATCGGTTGCCATCAGTTCGAGGCAAGCCTCGATCAACAGTTTTTCGGTGAAAGGATCGCCGACCTGCACCGTGGGCCGCTTCTCCTCGGCATCCTCGCCGAAATCGGCGCTGGCCATTGTCGCACCGTGGATACCGTCGCGCCCGGTCTTGGAACCCACATAAACGATCGGATTGCCTATGCCGGTTGCCGCCGAATAGAAAATCTTGTCCTGATCGGCGACGCCGACGGTCATCGCATTGACCAATATATTGCCGTCATAGGCCGGGTGAAAGTTGGTCTCGCCCCCAACGGTTGGTACCCCGACACAATTGCCATAGCCGCCTATGCCGGCAACCACGCCCTGCACCAGATGCTTCATCTTGGGATGATCGGGGGAACCGAAACGCAGCGCGTTCATGTTTGCAACCGGGCGCGCGCCCATCGTGAACACATCGCGCAAGATACCGCCAACCCCGGTTGCTGCACCCTGATAGGGTTCGATATAAGACGGGTGGTTGTGCGACTCCATCTTGAAGATCGCTGCCTGCCCGTCGCCGATATCGATAACGCCTGCATTTTCACCGGGTCCGCAAATGACCCACGGTGCCTCGGTAGGCAGCTTCTTCAAATGAATGCGCGAGCTTTTGTAGCTGCAATGCTCCGACCACATTACCGAGAATATGCCCAGTTCGACAAGGTTGGGCTCACGCCCCAACGCGTTCAGGATGCGCGTATATTCTTCTTCGTTAAGACCATGATCGGCGACGATTTGCGGAGTGATCGCTTGAGCTATTTCTGGCATGCGCAGCCCCTTAACGATATGGGTCGGTTTAAGCCAGTCCGAAACGATTGGGCTGAAACGTGGTGCTGATTCGGTTTATATCGATCACAACCGGATCAGAAATAGATATCGACATAATCCGTCAAATCATCGCACCATTCGAATTCCCGCAGCCGCCAATATTTACGGTTCTGCGTTATGGCGAAGCGCGACGGCCCCGTCTTTTCGCAACGACGCCCGGCATCGGGGGTGTTTTCTATGAGGATGGTGCCATCGAAAATGAATTCATCTTTGCCGATGCGTGTGACGATGCCATCGATAGAAACGCGGCCACCGCCAGCAGCGTCACGCTGTTCGCCGGTCAACCGCAACAGCCTATTCCGGTAATCCGCTTGCAAGATGCCACGCTTGCTGTTCGTCCATCCAAGCCATTGCACCGTCAGCCCGCTATTGCCGATCAGCCTTTCGAATGCAGTACGATCCTCGATCTTCGTAACCGCGACAGGCTTGTCGTCTCGGGCTTGCGCCCCTGCCATCAGCGCACAGGCAAACAGAATGGCAAGGGCGCGAAGAAGCATCAATTGCCTTTACAGGTCTGCGCGCCTTTACCGGCGAGTTTCAGGTTGATCTGCTTGCCACTGCCGGTCAGCAGCGTTTCGCCATCTGCGGATTTTAGCGGACCGGCAGGGGTTGCCTCGGGTGCGGGTGTGGCCGGTGCTACACCTGCAGCCGGGGCAGCTGGTGCCTCGGCACTGACGCGGATAGCGGTTCCGGTCTTATCACCGACACGAATATCGGCCGCCTCGTTTGCACCGAAGAAATCGATATGAACGATAGTGTTATCGGCACAACGATAAGTATTTTGCGCGGTAATCGGTGGCGGCATCTTTACTGCCGGTTCGGCCGAAGCTTCTACCGTCTTGGCGGCATCGCCTTCAGTGGCCGGGGTTTCGGTATTGTTGCATGCCGCTAACGCCAGCATGGACAACGGGGCGATCAGGAGAGAGGTTTTCTTCATGGTATCAGCCTATTGCCGTACAGCTGCGCGGCTGAAAAGCAAAAATTGCTTTGATCAAGGATAAAGCGAAGCTCTTGACCGGCCAGCCGCCGCACGCCAAAGCAATTGATATGGCAAGCCAGGCACCAGATCCCAGTTTCGAAGAGGCGCTGAAGGCGCTGGAAGAAATCGTCCGCAAGTTGGAAAGCGGCGAAGCGCCGCTCGACGAGTCGATTGCGCTTTATGAACAAGGGCATAAATTACGCGCACTTTGCCAAGCTCGACTCGATGCGGCGCAAGCGCGGATTGAGTCGATCGTGATGGGAACCGACGGCGTGCCCAGCGGTACCCGCCCCTTTGATGCGGACTGACATCTTGGCCGGATCAACCCTGTCACTGCCAGAGGCGATCAATCAGATTGCAGGCGAAATCGATGCGCAATTCGATCAATTGCTTGCCGTACCCGATGACCCCCGCGCGCCATTGTTCGAAGCGATGCGCCATGCTGCGATCGGCGGTGGAAAACGTATACGCCCCCTGCTGTTGATTGCAACGGCGAGCATCTTCAATGTTGCCCGTGATTATGCCGTGCGTACCGGAACCGCGATCGAGGCCATTCATGTTTATTCGCTGGTGCATGATGATCTGCCGTGCATGGACGATGATGATCTGCGCCGAGGCAAACCTACGGTTCACAAAGCATTCGACGAGGCGACCGCCGTGCTGGCCGGCGATTCGCTGCATGCGCTGGCTTTCGAGATATTGGCCGATCCGGCAACGCATCCCGATCCTTTCATTCGTGCGGAACTGATGGCAACGCTCGCAACCGCAAGCGGCCCGGATGGCATGGCGGGTGGGCAAATGATGGATTTGGAAGCCGAAAAGGCGACCTTCGATTTGCCAACGGTCACCCGGCTGCAGGCGCTGAAAACCGGTGCGCTTATTGCTGCGAGTGTGGAAATGGGCGCAATTCTAGGACACTTGCCACATGAGGGACGCATCCCTTTGCGCGGCTACGCCCGCGATGTGGGACTGGCGTTCCAGATCGTCGACGACATTATGGATGTGGAAGGCGACGAAGCCTTGGCGGGCAAGGCGCTGGGCAAGGATGCTGATGCGGGCAAGGCGACCTTCGTTTCGCTGATGGGGCTGGAACGGGCGAAGCAGCAGGCCGCGATGCTAGTCGAACAGGCGCAGGGGCATCTGGCAAGCTATGGCGCGGAGGCCGATCTGCTGCGCGCTATTGCGCGTTATGTGTTAGAGCGGGATCGTTAGGGGAGGACAGGATGACCAAACGTATCGGCGTGTACCCTGGGACGTTCGATCCTATAACTTTGGGTCATATGGATATCATCGAGCGGGGAGCGAGATTGGTCGATGAATTGATCATCGGGGTTACCACTAACGCCGCCAAATCCCCGATGTTTGCCGATCCGGAACGCATAAAGATGGTCGAACGCGAAGTCGCGGCGATTGGTAACAGGGATATCCGCGTGGTCGGTTTCAACTCGCTGTTAATGGATTTTGCCGAAAGCCAGGGCGCGTCGGTAGTCATCCGCGGTATTCGCGGTGTTACCGACTTCGAATATGAATATCAGCTGACGGGCATGAACCGGCAACTAAACGACCGGATCGAAACCGTGTTTCTGATGGCCGACGTCGCCTTGCAACCGATCGCATCGCGATTGGTGAAGGAAATCGCACTCTACGGCGGGAATA
>JBOFLS010000071.1:0-11934 GCA_051657985.1 Sphingorhabdus sp.
CGCGGCTTCGCGTGAGTCAAAAAGATATTTCACGCGAAGCCGCGAAGCCGCGAAGATTGGCTTGCTGCTTGCGGCCGCTCTTGTTCCTCAGCAAATCTGCGCTCAAGATGAAACCGAACGATGCACAGATTGGGATTGCGGCGAGGTCGATGTCACGGGGACCCCACCTGAACCTATCATTGTCACGGCCACTGGTGCGCCGACCTATCCCGAACGTGTTGGCCAAGCCGTTACCGTTATTAGGAAAGCCGAAATCGAGCTTCGTCAGCCTTCCACCCTGTCCGACCTCCTCGCCCAAACCCCCGGCGTCACTGTCTCGAACACCGGCCCGATTGGCGGCTTTTCTGCCGTCCGCATCCGCGGCGCAGAGGGGGAGCAGACGCTGGCATTGATCGATGGTGTGCGGCTGAACGATCCTTCCTCACCCGGCGGCGGGTTCGATTTCGGCAACCTGCTGATCGGCAATATCGAGCGGGTCGAGGTGCTGCGCGGGCCGAACTCGGTGCCATGGGGCAGCCAGGCGATTGGTGGTGTCGTCAATGTCATCACCCAGCGACCGTCCGATGAGACCGAGGCCAATGTCCGCGCCGAATATGGCAGCAATGATCGCGCGAACCTTGTCGGCAATGTTTCGGGCAAGACCGGCCCCGTCGGCTTCTCCTTAGGCGGCGGCTATTTCCGCGACGATGGCATTTCAGCGGCAGCGAACGGCACCGAGGCCGACGGCTACCGCCAATATGCCGCCAATGGCCGGGTTGAGATTGAGTTAAGCGATGCCATCAGCCTCGATCTGCGTGGCTATTTTGCCGATAGCCGGGCGCAGCTGGATGGCTTCCCGCCACCCGCCTTCAGCCTTGCCGACACGCCCGAATATTCGACGACGCAGCAGCTTACCGGCTATGCGGGTTTCAACGCGCGGCTAGGCGATTTGAACAACCGCCTATCCTTCACAATCAGCGATATCAATCGCGATAACTTCGCCAACCCCAACGCTACGGCGCCAGATTTCCTTGCGCGTGGACGCAGCGAACGTTTCGAATATCAGGGTGACTGGCAAGTCGGCGATAGTATCCGCGCAGTCTTCGGTGCCGAGCATGAGCGCAGCCGCTTCCTGGCGCAGAGCTTTGGCCCGTTCGGCAGCACGACCCGCCGGGGCACGAATGCGAGCAGCGCCTATGCACAGGCGATTGTCGATCCCGTCGATTCGGTGACGCTGACTGCGGGCGCGCGGATCGACGACTATAAAACCTATGGCAGCGACGTGACGTTCAGTGCCAACGCGGTTTGGCGGGCCGGAAACGCAACCATCATCCGCGCGGCCTATGGCGAGGGTTTCAAGGCACCAACCCTGTTCCAGCTGTTCAGCGATTTTGGCGATCCCGACTTGCAGCCGGAAATTGCCCGAAGCTATGAGCTGGGTTTCGAACAAGGTGTACTCGACAACGCCTTGCGTTTTGGCGTGACAGCATTCCAGCGGCGCACAAAGAACCAGATCGATTTCGATTTGTCCTCTTTCACCTACAACAACATCCTGCGCTCACGCGCCAAGGGCATCGAGGCCTTTGTCGAGATGCGCCCCAGCGATCGGCTGGCGGTACGCGCCAATTACACTTATATCGACAGCAAGGGGCGTCAGGATAGCGCAACAGCTTTCACCCGTCTGCTACGCCGCCCATTGCATAATTTGAACGCCTCGATCGACTGGAAGGCATTCGACAAGGTGAATCTGGGCGCAGACCTTCGCATCGCCAGCGACAGCCTCGACGGCTTCGGCGGCTCGGTACGCATGGATGGCTATGCTCTTCTTGCCTTTCGCGCTGCGGTTCCGCTTAGCGAAAAGCTGGAGCTCTATGGACGCGTCGAGAACGCGACCGATACCGATTACGAAACCGTGGCGGGCTACGGCACCTATGGCCGCAACGCGCATGTCGGCATCCGATTAAAACTTTAAGGAATTGAGCAAGCAGGCAAAGCCCGCTACCAACAGCATCGACCGAGAGGGAAGAGCAAATGACGAACGACATCCTGAACCCCAAGACCGCAGCCTGGCCTGCGTCACTCGCAGCCGCCACCGTGCTGGGCAGCTTTGCGCTCGCCTGCGTCTTCCCTTTTGCCGCCTTTGCGACACTGGCGGCGCTGACGATGAAGCCCCGCACCGGGCTAGCGCTGGTCGCAACCGTTTGGGGGGCCAATCAGGCGGTGGGCTTCCTGCTGCTGTCCTTCCCTTGGGAGGGACAGGCAGTCGGCCACGGGATTGCTATCCTGGCCGCGACGCTTGCCGCTTTTGGCATCGCACGCTTTACCGCGGCGAAGATGGGCAGCAACCCGTTCGTTCGCAGCGTCACTGCGCTGGTCTCCGCCTTTGCCATCTATCAGGTGCTGCTACGGGCCTATGCCCAGTTCGGCGGCGGGGCAGAGAATTTCTCGGCCCAGATCATCGGCGAGGTTGCCTTGAACGACGCGCTCTGGTTTGCCGGGCTGATGGCGCTGCGTTTCGTTGTTGGTCAGGCGACCGGTCAGCGAGCCGTATTTAACGCCGCCCGCTAAAGCTCCAGCTCTGGATCGGTTCCCATGGGCCGCCCTTGTAATAATAGGCTGCAAGTCCGGTTATGGATAAGGGGCGCGGTTGGAAAGCGGCCGAGAGTTCGGCATGGAGCGTCTTTGCAATGGCGGGCTCGACCTTATTCTGCACGGTAATGTGCAACCTGGGTCGGGCCTGATCCTGGGGTATCAGCAAACCGGTGAAAGTCTCGGCGAGTTCGTCGCGAATGGCAAGCAGATCGGGGCAGTCGATACGATAGGCTACGCCCCGGCCGAGCATCATAACCGCGCTTACCATCGCAGAAGGCGGAGCGTATCCGCGCGCTACTGCAGCCAGTCTTGCCTTGATCTCCGTCAAGTGCGTCGGGGGCAGGTGGTGAAAGAGCGTGATATGGGCCGAAAGATGGTTCCGTTCCGGCGGAAAATGCGTCCTGCGCAGAGCATCGGCCCAGGCTTGATCGGCCTTGCCCATTTGCGCGGTGACGATAATCGGGTCCAAATATCGCCCTTTGTCTAAAACCGCCCCATCGCCAGAAACTTGGCATGGCGCATCCCCTTTATTTCGGTCCTGCTTTTGCCCTCCAGTTCATGCAGATTATCATCGATGGCCTTGCCCAGATTGGCGCAGGCAGCGGCGTGATCACGGTGGGCGCCACCCATGGGCTCAGGAACGATCGCATCGATCACGCCCAGCGATCTCAAATCGGCAGCGGTCATCTTCATCGCCTGCGCCGCATCGGCCGCACGGTCGTTGGTGCGCCATAGGATCGAGGCGCAACCTTCAGGCGAGATCACCGAATACACGGCATGCTCGAACATCAATATGCGGTCCGCCGCTGCCAGCGCTACGGCGCCGCCCGACCCGCCTTCTCCGACGATGCAGGCGATCATCGGCACACCCAGTTGCAAGCATTTCTCTGTCGAACGCGCGATGGCTTCAGCCTGACCGCGCTCTTCGGCCTGCACGCCGGGAAAGGCGCCCGACGTATCGACCAGCGAAACAACGGGTAAGCCGAACCGGTCGGCCAACTCCATCAGGCGGATGGCCTTGCGATAGCCTTCGGGTTTGCCCATTCCGAAATTATGGCGCAGACGGCTTTCGGTATCGTCGCCCTTTTCATGCCCGATCAGAACGACCCGTCGGTTACCCAGCCTTGCAAGCCCGCCTAATATGGCCTGATCGTCGGCAAAGGCACGGTCACCCGCCAGGGGCATGAAGTCTTCGAACAATGTCGCCACGAAATGCTTAAAATGCGGGCGCTCGGGATGACGCGCAACCTGCGTTTTCTGCCATGGGGTCAATTTTGCATAAGTATCCGCCAGAAGCTTATCCGCCTTGAAGCGAAGTTTTCCAATCTCGCTCGATGCATCGATCTCGGTTTCTTCGGCGGCTTCCTCAAGTTCGTGAATGCGGGCTTCAAGCGCAGCGACGGGCTTTTCGAAATCGAGATAGACTGTCATCCAAGCGCCCCTAAAGGCTGGCAGGGGCGCGGTCAACGTGCGAGCTTTATCTTCGCAAGCGGGTGACGCTGATTCACGAGTTCGATCAGCTTGGACGAATCGACATGCGTATAGATTTGTGTCGTCGCGATATCAGCATGCCCCAGCATTGCCTGCAAAGCGCGCAAATTCGCTCCGCCTGCCAGCAAATGCGTGGCAAAGGCATGACGCAGCACATGCGGGCTGACCTTAGCCGGATCGATCCCCGATTCGGCTGCAAGTTCACGAATGATCTGAAACAGGCGGATGCGGCTGATATGCACATCCCCCTTCCCCGAAGCCCGTGCAGCGCGGGAAGGAAAAAGATAGCGTGAGTCCCTTGGCACAAAGGCATGCCAGGTTCCCACCGCCTGACGAGCGCGATCCGATATCGGCACCAGCCGTTCCTTATCTCCTTTGCCGGTGAGAATGATATAGGGCTGATCGCGGATGATCGAGGTCCGCAGCAACGCCACCAGTTCCGATGCACGCAGGCCCGATCCGTAAAGCAGTTCGACCAACGCTGATAGCCGATAGTCGAGCGGCGATGGCTTTGGCCTTGCCAGCCTCGCTTCGATCGATGCAAACAGCGCTTCAACCTCTGCAACGTCCAGCACTTTAGGCAAACTGCGGATTTGCGTAGGCCGCGGCAGAGCGGCGGAAGGATTGTCCTGGCGAAACCCTTCTTCCTCCAGAAAACCGAAAAAGCCGCGCAATGCGGCCGCTTTACGGGCGATGGAACTGTTTGCCAAATGCGCCCAACCGGCAATCAATATGGCCAGGGTATCTTTACTGGCATTTGCCATCTGCCCGGCAAGCATATCGGACGCTGCCGACAGGTCGCTGCGGTAGGCCAGCAATGTATTGCGGGCCACGCCCCGTTCAGCCGCAAGCATTTCAAGGAAGCGATCGATCAGATCGCCATCCTCCCCCGTTCCCGATATAGTAGCCAAATCAGCCCCAGCTTACCGCTTCGGCCGCTATCATTCGCGCCTCCGCGTCCAGACCAACCTGTTTCAATGCACGAACGATATGATACAGGTGATGCGCAGGTACATCCTGCCAATTTGTCCCCTGTAATCCTGCCGCTGCCAGCAGCACTACCGTTCCACTCTCGCCGCGCGTCGACGCGGCTTTGATCGCACGTGCCCATATTGTCTGCTTGCGAATATCGACGGCAAGCGTTTCCGAAAAACCGACAATCGCTTCGTTGTTGATACGGTCGAGCCCGGCAAGTCCTGCAAGAAGAAATTTCGATTTGCGATAATCTGCGCTATTATCGTTACCGCGAAAATCATCGAGTTCATCCTCACCGATTGCCCCGCGCCAACCCGGAGCGGCAGTGGCAAGCAAACCCCAACCCAGCGAACCGTTATCAACTATAGAAGCCCAGCGGATTGCTTGTTCGTCGAACCCGGCGGAAAGCATGGAAGCAATGAGTTGATCGGCGTTTCCGGCATGATCTTCGCTGGGTGCGATCAGGGCAGCGGAGCGGGCTGTCAGGACCAGGGCAGCGGCTCGATCCTCACCTTCTGTAGCTCCATTCCACAAATTGGCCATCGCAGCAATTTTGGCAGCATCGCCATTGGCGACATAGGCTGTGCGCAACAATTCGCTTTTTGCCTTTACCTCTGCAGGCGCCTCGGGATCTTCGAATGCCAAGCTGTATATATCGACCATCGATCGATTGGAAAGCACGCCAAGTGCAGCCGCGCCCGATGCTGCTCGGATCTTCGTTGGCAACGAAGCGGTAGGCAGTTGCACCACCCAGCCATGGACCTGACGGCTGGCTGAGTCGTAAAGCCGTTGTGGCGGTTCGACCCCGGTAGCTTGACCCAGGCCATGCCGCCACGTGCTGAAACCTTGCACATTTTCCCATTCGATCTTTACCGAACGGCGACCCTGAACACCTGCCCCGACGGCCTTTTCGCCTAACAGATAATCGATGCCCTTCATCCAGCCACGTGCACGCGCCTGATTGAGCAGTGCCGTTGCCCTGCCTTGTTCGCCGCCCAAGGATGCGCAGATCGGCTGCGCCATCTTCCACATCGAATCATTGGTCTGGCGTGCGCCATTTTCGGCAAGCGGACACATCCCCGACAGATCGGCATTCGCAAGAAAAACGGGCATAGCGACTTGGTATAGCCGTTTGGTATAACGATCCGAGTCGACTTGCTGCACCAGTTGTCGCGCAACGACGGCATCCCCCATACGCAGCAGCAACCAGCTGCGTTCCGCCGCCCAGTCCGCGCCATTAATGCCGGCGGGTGTATCCGTCCGGCTGGCAAGCAAACGACGCGTCATGATCGTGCCCCAACGAGAAGCGAGCGGTCCTTCGGTGCGTTGCAATATCTGGCGTAAATATCGACCATCGGTCGTACCGAATGCCATAGCCGGAAAACCGCCATAAGCATCGGTGAACAAGCCGATTGCCTTTAATGACCGCCGCGCGGTAGGCGGTACGTCGTAACGGATTTCCTCCTCTTCATCCTCATCCTCATCCTTTGCATCACCGGCCCTGGATGGGACGGATGAAGCCGATGCTGAGGGAGATGTAGGCGTGCCCGTCCCCGGCCTGAAAACGGGTGTATTGGATGAAGGCGGGGCTGGACGCGTTTGCGGCTGCGGCGGTGGTGGCGGATCGTTGAATCCCGGCGGCAGCAGCGATTCGGGGCTTTGCTGCCCCGATACGGGCAGTGCATAGACAAGCGCTGCCAAGCCAGCAGTGGCACAGATAATAGCCGAAACTTTCTGCTTACCCATATCAATTCTTCGCATTCTTTTCATCGTTATTCGCCTGGATACCCGGCTGAACTTCGATTTCAACGACCCTTTGCGGTTTTTCACTGCCCAGCCATTCGAAGAAAAACAGGGCGGCCACAAGCATAATCGGTACCGACAGCCAAAGCCAGATGCGCATAGCGCCGACCCTTTTTCCCACAAATCCTCCACTTCACCCTTGTTTGCAAAGGGCTTTCCGGCGACAGTTAGCCGATATATAGGCCACATCGCAATGGCTTCGCGTCTCGAAACGACATCTGTTGAAAATCGCTCGATCGTGCTGGTCGGCATGATGGGTGCTGGCAAATCCACAATAGGCCGATTACTGGCCGATCGTATACGTCTGCCCTTTGTTGATTCCGATGAAGAAATAGAAATCGCGGGAGGCATGGCCATATCGGAAATATTCGAACTATACGGCGAAGCTGAATTTCGCGATGGCGAACGGCGGGTGATTGCAAGGCTGATCGATGAAGGACCAAAGGTTATAGCTACCGGTGGCGGAGCGTTCGTCAACGAGGTAACCCGGAAGCTGATCAAGGAACGTTGCCATTCGATCTGGATCGATGCCGATCTGGATGTGCTGGTCGAACGCGTCTCGCGTCGCAACCACCGTCCGCTGCTGATCGGGCGCGATCCAAAACAGGTGCTTGTCGAGCTTTCTGGAAAGCGAAGACAATTTTACGAACAGGCGGACATTCATGTCCGCAGCGATGGCGGGCCGCATGCCCGTACGGTGGACGCGATTATGGAGGCGCTGGCCTGATGGAAACAATTAAGGTCGGGTTGTCGGATACTCCTTATGACATACTGATCGGGCAAGGACTGATTGCGCAAGCGGGTACACTGCTCGCGCCGTTCGCCAGGGGTGGGCGTATGGTAATCGTCACCGATACCAATGTAGCGCAGCGGGTATTGCCGGGCTTCGCCACGGTGTTGAACGAGGCGGGGTTTGAATATGCCGCTCATCTCCTGCCGCCTGGCGAAGGGGCCAAAAGCTGGGCCGAACTCGAACGGCTAACCGATTGGCTGTTATCCGAACATATAGAACGCGGCGATCATATCGTTGCGCTGGGCGGCGGGGTGGTGGGCGACATCACGGGCTTTGCCGCGCATATTGTCAAGCGCGGTTGTCATTTCATCCAGGTGCCGACCACCTTGCTTGCGCAAGTAGACAGCAGCGTAGGCGGCAAGACCGCGATCAACAGCAAGGCAGGCAAGAATTTGGTTGGTGCCTTTCATCAGCCCTCGCTTGTACTAATCGATCCCGATGTCTTGGACTCGCTTCCCAGCCGCGAAATAAGCGCCGGCTATGCCGAAATCGTCAAATACGGCCTTATCGATTCACCCGATTTCTTCAATTGGTGCGAGGCCAATATCGATGCATTTCTGGTAGGTAATGCGGCAACGCGAAGCTACGCTATTGCCCGGTCGGTAGAGGCGAAAGCGCGAATTGTAGCCGCCGACGAAAAGGAATTGACCGGCACCCGCGCGCTTCTCAATTTGGGGCATACTTTCGGTCATGCCCTGGAGGCGGAGACAGGCTATTCGGATAGGTTGCTGCACGGAGAAGGTGTAGCGGCCGGAATGGCGCTTGCTTTTCGCTACTCGGTGCGGCGAGGACATTGCCCTGCGTCCGATGCGGATCGCGTAGCGGCGCATTTGGCCATGGCAGGCCTGCCGACCACCCTTACCGAAGCCCAGATCGATGCGAATGGCGCACAACTGGTCGAACATATGTTGCACGATAAAAAGAAAGCGGGGGGCACCCTGCCCTTCCTGCTAACAAACGGTATCGGCCGAACTTTTCTGGCCAAAGACGTAGATCTGGCCGATCTAGAAGCGTTTTTGAATGATGAGCTAGAGCGTTAATCCTACCCTTCATCCAGCACGAAATCATCTGAATCCCCGCCACCGAAACTGTGCCGCGCACCGGCGTGCATGTCACCGGTATCGAACTGTTGCGCGAGCCGTTCACGATCCCGACGGCGAAACTCGGCAATGGCCTTTTGACGCACATTCCTGGATACCTGCAAAGCGGCAAGGGCGTCCTCCGCCATCTGGATCGACGATTCGAATAATTCGCGCGTAATGTTCAGGCTTTTTTCGGCCATCAGCTCGATCGCCTGCCGCCGGTCGTAAGCGCGTACGAAAAGCTTGGCTTGCGGAAAAGTTTCGCGCACCGGCATCAGGCTCTCGGCACTGACCTCGCGATCGTCCATGCAGAAGAAAATTGCGCAAGCCTCATCCGCACCCGCACGGTGCAACAGATCGATACGTGTGCCATCGCCGTAGAAAACCTTGCGGCCGAATTCCTGGCTGGTGTCGATGGTCTCGGGCCGCACGTCGATCAGCGTTACACTGCGCCCGGCCGCCTGCATGATCTGAGATACCGTCTGCCCAAACCGGCCATGGCCGACAACGATCACATTGGCGCGTTCGGCATTGGCCGGATCATCGAGCACGACGTCCGACTTGCGTTTCCGGGCTGCCAGCCTGCCGGCAAAGATCATTAGAAACGGCGTGGTCGCCATCGACAACGTCACAACCGCGCCGAACAGACTCGCAGCTGCCGGTTCGATCAACAACGCATTTTGCGAGGCAGTGAAAAGGACAAAGCCGAATTCTCCGCCTTGGCTTAGGAGCAATGCCATGATCAACGAGGCTTGATTGGAAAGCCCGAAGATGCGGCCCAGACCGAAAATAATGGCGATCTTCACAGCGACTAATGTGATCGCAAGCCCGAAGATAACCCCAGGTTGCTGCGCGATCACATCGAGATCAAGCATCATGCCGACCGCCAGAAAAAAGAGCCCGAGAAGGATCGAACGGAATGGATCGATATCGGCCTCCAGTTCGTGCCGGTATGGGGATTCCGCCAGCATGACACCCGCAACGAATGCACCCAAGGCTGCCGATACCCCGATCGACTGCATCAAGGCCGCACTGGCGCAGACGGCAAACAGCCCGGTAACGATGAACAGTTCACGCTCTGAAACCTTGCCGACCAGACGCAACAGCGGCGACAGCACATACCGCCCGGCAAGGATCAGTCCGGCAATCGCAAACACAGCATAAAGCGCCAGCAACCCCCCACTTGGCGCGCCCGGCTCGGGCGGTACGCGTGACAATGCGGCGACGATTGTCAACAACGGAACGATCGAAATATCCTGAAACAGCAGGATGGCAAAACTCTTCTCGCCATAATCGGTTTTCATTCGCCCGCGCGATTGCAAAAGCGGCAGAACCTGCGCCGTCGAACTCAATCCCAAGGGCAGACCCAGCACCAATGCCGCCTGCCAGCTGAAAGGCTGTGTGGCGTAAATGATCGCAAACATGGCCATTCCGCAGAGCGCGACCTGTATCGGCCCGAACAACAGGATATCACGCCGCATCAACCACAGCCGTGAAGCCGAAAGTTCCAGCCCGACAAGGAAGAGCAGCAAGATGATGCCAATCTCCGCAAAGGCGAGCATCGTATCCGGCTCCCCCGTCAGCGCCAGACCATCGGGACCAATGACTATACCGGCAACCAGATAACCGAGCACCGCGCCAAGGCCCAATTTGCGAAAGATGAGCACCGCAACCAGTGCCGCACCCAACAGGATCGCCCCCGTCGTCAGCACATCGGCAAGAAAATGATGCCCCTCCTCCATTTCTTCTCCTAGATCACCGCGGCAATCAGCGCATCATAAGGCAGCAAGATCGCTGCATGCCGACCCGGATGGGTCTGAGCAGGTTCGAATATGGCCAGTTCGGGCCATATATCTGCGAAATCGCCTGCGCCAGAAAGTGCAGCAGCCAATGCAGCGCGTGCCGACTCTATTTCGGTCAAAGAATGGCCAATGGCAATGTCGCGCAGCAACGCTGCCGAAGCCTGCCCCATGGCACAAGCCCGCGCACGGAAAGCAAGCGCTGCGACCCTGCCATCATTGTTCATCAATATATCGGCGGCAATCTCGCTACCGCATACAGGCGACCTTAAAGTTGCTGTACCCGTCGGCTCGGCCAGACGATCGCCATGTGGCAGACCGGCTGCAAGCCTGAGCAAATCCTTCGAATAAAGCGCTGACTTTGGTTGGGTATCAACCGGCATTGCCTTCTCCAGCAGCGCCGCCCCCCTCGCGCCGTTCGCGAATGAAAGCCGAAAGCGCATCACCCGATGCATTCAGCAAGGGATAGGTACGCGATTCCGTCATCCATGCGGGGCGCTCCTCGGGTCCGCCATAGACGATCTCAAACACCATTGCGAGGAACAGAAAAAGCAGGGTAGCGCCTATCAGTCCTTTGACTGCGCCAAAGCCGAAACCAAGCACACGGTCAAACGGTCCCAGTGTCGACTTGCGGCTTTTTTCACCAATTTTCTTCGCGATCAGGCGTCCAAGCGCATAGGTTATGATAGCGATTGCCAGAAATGCCAGCACCGCCGCACCGGCTTCCGTTCCAACCGAACTATAGAGCGCTTCCGAAACGGGTGCGTGCAAGAACCGTATGGCAAGAACCACAAGCACCCACGCGATCAATGTCAGCACTTCCTGCATGAAGCCGCGCATAAACCCGAAAACGGCACCAGCGCCAATCAGGAAGAGGACGATGATATCGAATGCGGTCATATTCGCCAGAAAACCCCGTTTTGTAGACCGTAACCCTGAGTCTGTCGAAGGGCGCCTCAAAGGACAGCACTAGGCTGATAGGCGTGCTTCGACAAGGTCAGCACTATGGTCTTGTTTCAAGCCGTAGCTAGTCGCGGCCAAGGATATGGTCAACAAGATGCGCAAGCGTGCGGAACTGTTTAAGCTGCATGCCGCCATTGTCGCTTATCGATGGCGGTACCAGCGCCTTTTGAAATCCAAGCTTTGCCGCTTCTTTCAAGCGTAACGCCGAATGCGCCACAGGGCGGATCTCGCCCGATAGTGCGACCTCTCCGAACAATATGCTGTCCGATGGCAAGGGCCGCTCGGCATGCGATGAAACCAACGCGGCCGCGACCGCCAGATCGGCGGCCGGATCAGAAATGCGATAACCGCCCGCAATATTGAGATACACTTCGGCAGTAGCAAAGCTCAATCCACAGCGCGCCTCAAGCACCGCCAAGATCATGGCCAACCGCCCGCTGTCCCAGCCCACGACCGC
>JBOFLS010000072.1:0-3354 GCA_051657985.1 Sphingorhabdus sp.
GAAGCCGGTGCACCGGGCGGCTTTACCTATGATCTCACGGGCCGCGCCCCGGCGGTTAGCTTCATCGGTGTCAATCCGACACAGCCTCAGGACATGGTGTTCGATTTCGGATCGTTGCACCGGATCACCAGCGCTGACAAGGAAGCCTATATTTATGGCGATCTTGAACAGGAAATCGATGCCGGACCTTTGAAGTCGATCCAGGTCGGCGCGAAGTTTACCGATCATGATCGTATCACGACATTTCTGGCAACCACCTATGGCAACTTCTTCTGCACGCTTGCGCCAGCTACGTGCGCTGGCGGCAGTACGCCCGTCACGCCGTTCGTAGGTGGACCGCTCCCGAGCAATTTCCTTGCCAATATTGCGGCACCGGGCACGTTGCGGCAATATTACTCGATCGACCGCAATCAGCTGCAGTCGATTTTCTTCGGATTGCCCGAAGCCGCCCGCGCGCGCATCTTGCTGCCTGGCCAGAATTTCACGGTGAATGAAAAGGCCTATGGCGGCTATGTCATGGGCAATCTTGAAGGCGAGGGATGGAAAGGCAATCTGGGTGTGCGCATTGTGCGCACCGATCAAACATCGACCGGGCAGGTTCAGGGTATTCCGGCATCAACACCAGGCGCCGTCACAAACAATGCTTTCGGCGTATATCTGCCAGTATCGGTGTCGCGTTCCTACACCGATATTCTACCTAGCCTGAACCTTGCATTTGATCTAAACGATGATTTCAAATTACGCGTTGCTGCCGCCCGGACGATGACCCGACCCGACTATACGGATGTCGTGCCAGCGGTCAGCCTGAACCCCGGATCGAGAACCGGCTCGGGTGGCAATCCGCTGGTCGATCCCTATCGGGCAAACCAGTTCGACGTTTCGTTCGAATATGCGCCCAATAGCAATACATTTGGGGCCGTTGCGATCTTCTACAAAGATATCCTGTCCTACATCGTCAATCGGCCGCAATCGGGCATCTATCCGATCGAGCTTGCCCCGGCGCAGTCGGGTGGGTGTACGCTCGTCGGTGCAGGCGGCGCAGTTGGTGTCAATCTGTACAACTGCCCGTTCACCCTTGACGTTCGTTCGAACGGTGGCGGCGGCCGGAACTTCGGCTTCGAGTTCCAGGTTCAGCATACCTTGTCCAATGGCTTCGGTGCGCAGTTCAACTATACTTACTCGAACGCCAAATCCTCGGCAGGTGATCCGATCCCGGGCAATTCCAAGCATAGCCTGAATGTCACCGGCTTTTATGAAAATGACTGGCTTTCGGCCCGATTGTCCTACAACTATCGGTCTTCCTTCTTCATAAATCTTGATCGCGCATCGCCGCTTAACCAAAAAGGTGGCGGTTCGCTCGACGCTTCTTTGGGCTTCAATGTGTTGAAGAATGTCACGCTGACCGCGGAGGCAGTGAACCTGACCAACGAAAAGATCGAGCAGTTTGCAGGTACGCCTACGCTGCCGCGCGCCATTTACGATAATGGCCGCCAATTCTATCTTGGCGCGCGCATAAAGTTCTGACGTTTGTCTTTCTACCGGGAGGGGATTTCGGTTCCCTCCCAAATTGCCTTCCGTCAGGAAGAAACGGTCATGGTAGGCGCTGCACCAATCGTTTCGTTTGGAAGCCGCCATGTTTTTGCCTAACCAGTCCTTAGGAGGAGTAGGGCGTGGAAAGACCGAAAAATGCAATACGGATAGCCTTGGCGCTTCTGGTTGCGGCGTGCACGCCATCGATTGCCCATGTGGAACCGTCAGACAATAAAGCCGCCATGATCGGTACCACTGGGGACAGGCTCCTGCCTTTGCCCAAAGACTTCTCCACAAGTGGCACAACCATAAGCATCCCGAAACGGATTGCATCGGTTTCCACTAGCAACCTGCAGGATGAGAGGCGCGCTGCCACCGTTGTTGCCGCAATGCTCGCCCGAAGCGGGTTTACCGTTCGCAAAGCTACAGACCGGTCGGCTTTCGCGCTTCGTTTCCAGCGGACGGCAGGCTTGCCACCCGAAGGCTATCGGTTGACGATAAGCGCAAAGGGCGCGCTGGTTGAGGCATCCGATCATTCCGGCCTGTTTTATGGCGGAATCAGTTTCTGGCAGCTGGCCACTGCCGGGGGGGCTTCCCTGCCGGTCGGCGTGGTGACCGATCATCCGCAATATCGCTGGCGCGGCTTGATGCTCGACAGCGCGCGGCATTTCCAGTCGACGCAATTCATCCGACAATTCATCGACTGGATGGCCGCGCACAAGCTCAACCGCTTTCACTGGCATCTGGTCGACGATCAGGGCTGGCGCGTTGAGATCAGGAAATATCCCAAACTGGTAGAAACCGGTGCGTGGCGCACACCCGCCTCGGTTGCGGGTGCACCGGAACTGCCCGTGACCGGCGGCTATTATACTCAGGCCGAGATCCGGGGCATCGTCGCCTATGCAGCCGAACGCGGGATCGAAATCGTACCTGAAATCGAAATGCCGGGCCATGCGTTGAGCGCGATCCGTGCTTATCCCGAAATGGGCATGGGCGTGCCTGCGCCTAAGGGCGTGGAATCGCATTGGGGCGTCTTCCCCTGGTTGTACAACACCGAGGACAGGACATTCGGTTTCCTGACCGATATTCTGGATGAAGTAATGGCGCTGTTCCCGTCGCGCTATATCCATGTGGGTGGCGATGAGGCAGTGAAGGACCAGTGGAAGGCCTCACCCGAAACGCAGGCGCGCATCAAAGCGCTGGGCCTGAAGGACGAACATGAGCTGCAAAGCTGGTTCATGTCGCGGATCGGCAAGCATCTTGAGAAAAACGGCCGCATCCTGATTGGCTGGGACGAGATATTGGAAGGCGGTATCCCCGCCAATGCCACCATCACCTCTTGGCGGGGCACAGCGGGCGGCGTTACGGCCGCAAAGTCTGGCCATGATGCGGTGATGAGTCCAGCGCCCGATCTCTATTTCGATCATATTCAAAGCGGCAGCCCGCATGAGCCCCCGGGTCGCGGCGGAGTTATCAGCCTGTCGGCTGTGCTGGCTTATGACCCCATTCCCAAGGAGCTGACCGAAGAGCAGCGCCGTCATATTTTGGGGCTGCAGGGCAATATCTGGACCGAGCATATCCGCACCGAAGATCGCGTCGCCTGGATGGCCTTTCCGCGCGGGGCCGCAATTGCCGAGATTGGCTGGAACGGTGCGTCGAAAGAGGCTGCCCTTGCCTTTACACCACGCCTTAGCCGTCAGCTTGATCGACTGAAGCCCTTTGGGCTTAGGGCCGCCGATAGTGCATTCCGGCCGGAAATAATACTGTCTTCGGCCGCAAGCAGGATCAAAGTTGCGCTAAAGAATGAGGTTGGCGCACCCATGC
>JBOFLS010000073.1:0-14110 GCA_051657985.1 Sphingorhabdus sp.
TGGAACTGCTGGGCAGCGGCATGGTACACCCCAAGGTGCTGGCGAATTGTGGAATCGACCCCGAAGTTTATTCGGGCTTTGCCTTTGGCGTAGGCGTCGATCGGCTGGCGATGCTCAAATATGGCATGGACGATCTGCGTGCCTTCTTCGACGGCGATAACCGCTGGCTTGGCCATTATGGTTTCGGCGCACTCGATGTGCCCACGCTCAGCGGAGGAGTGGGCGCATGAAATTTTCATTGAGTTGGTTGAAGGCGCATCTCGACACCGAAGCCTCTGTTCAAGATGTAGCCGATTGCCTCAACCGTATCGGGCTTGAGGTAGAGGGTATCGAAAACCCCGCCGATGCCCTGCGCCCCTTCCGCATCGCCAAGGTCGTCAAGGCGGTCAAGCACCCGCAGGCCGAAAAGCTGCAAGTGCTGGTTGTCGATGCAGGTGACGGTCCCTTGCAGGTCGTTTGCGGCGCCCCCAATGCGCGTGAGGGTATGACCGGCATTTTCGGTCCTGCCGGCGCGATCGTGCCATCGAACGGGATGGAACTGAAAGTCACTGCGATCCGCGGCGAGCAATCGAACGGCATGATGTGCTCGCTTGCCGAGCTGGGTCTTGGCGACGATCATGATGGCATCGCCGAATTGCCCGACGATGCGCCCAAGGGTGCGAGCTATGCCGATTGGGCGCATTTGGACGACCCGGTGATCGAGGTGTCGATCACCCCCAACCGGCAGGATTGCATGGGCGTGCACGGCATCGCCCGCGATCTGGCCGCGGCGGGATTGGGCACGCTGAAGGCGCTGAAAGCACCGGCGGTTGCGGGCAGCTATCCATGCCCGATCGATATCCGCACCGACGATGTCGAAGCTTGCCCCGCTTTCTATGGCCGCGTGATCAAGGGCGTGACCAATGGTGCCTCGCCCGACTGGATGCAGGCACGGCTGAAGGCTGCCGGGCAACGGCCGATTTCGGCACTGGTCGATATCACCAATTATGTGATGCTCGATCATGGCCGCCCGAGCCATGCTTATGATCTTGCCAAACTGACCGGTCCGATCGTTGCCCGTCGCGCAAAAGATGGCGAGCAGGTGATGGCGCTCAACGAGAAAGTCTATACACTGACGTCGGACATGACGGTGATCGCCGATGAAGCAGGCGTGCATGATATTGCCGGGATCATGGGCGGGCAACATTCGGGTTGCTCCGAAACGACGACCGACGTCCTCCTCGAAATCGCCTATTTCACACCGGAAAGGATTGCCAAGACCGGGCAGGCGCTGACGTTGACATCGGATGCGCGCAGCCGGTTCGAGCGCGGCGTCGACCCAGGCTTCATGGGTTACGGGCTGGAACTGGTTTCCGAACTGGTCCTGCAAATCTGCGGCGGCGTCGCGAGCGAAATTGTCAAGGCGGGCGAACCGCCGCTCGAGCCACGCCAGCTCGATTTCAACCCCGCGCATACCGCCGCGCTGGGCGGAGTAGAGGTCGATGAGGAAGAGCAGAAGGCGATCCTCGTCCGGCTGGGCTTCGGCGTCGATCCCGCCTGGAAAGTAACGATCCCGACCTGGCGGCGCGATGTCGAGGGCTCGGCCGATCTGGTCGAGGAAATCGTCCGCATCCATGGTATCGACAAGGTGCCATCGACGCCACTGCCGCGCGTGGAGGGTGTAGCTAAGCCCACTGCAACGCCGATGCAAAGACAAGAGCGCAAGGTACGCCGCGTGGCCGCTGCGCGTGGACTGAACGAAGCGATCAACTGGTCGTTCATTCCCGAAAAGGAAGCGGCTGCATTTGGAGGCGGGGCTTGGACCCTCGCCAATCCGATTAGCGAGGACATGAAGGTTATGCGGCCCTCATTGCTTCCCGGCCTGCTCTCGGCGGCACGGCGCAATCTGGATCGCGGAGCCAGCTCAGTGCGGCTGTTCGAGATCGGGCGGCGCTATCTGGCCGAGGAGGAGCGGCTGACTGTCGGCATATTGCTCGCAGGCGACAAGTCGCAAAGGGGCTGGGCTTCGGGTAAGGCCACCAAGTTCGACGCCTATGATGCCAAGGCGGAGGTGCTGGCCTTGCTGGCAGCAGCGGGCGTTGCCACCGACAGCCTGATGGTGCTGAGTGAGGCTGGCGCGCATTATCACCCCGGCCAGTCGGCAACCTTGCGCATGGGGCCGAAAAACGTGCTCGCCGCTTTTGGCACACTGCACCCGGCGACCGCGAAGGCTTTCGACCTTGATGGTGCAGTGGTTGCGGCGGAGATTTATCTCGACGCGATTCCGGCGAAGAAGGCGCCAAAGGAGGGTAATGCCTTCATGCGCCCCGCCTATATCCCGCCCGCATTGCAGGCGGTAACCCGCGACTTTGCCTTCCTTGTCTCCGAAGAGCTACCCGCCGGCGATCTTGTCCGTGCAATCAAGGGCTGCGACAAGGATAATATTGTCGCGGTTCGCCTGTTCGATCGCTTTGCCGGACAAGGCGTGCCCGAGGGGCAGGTGTCGCTGGCGATCGAGGTGAAGCTGCAACCCGGAGAGAAGAGCTATACCGATGAGGAGCTGAAGGCGATTTCCGATCGGGTGGTGGCTGCTGCCGGGAAGGTTGGGGCTGCGCTTCGAACTTAAAACAAACCTCGTCACCCTGAACTTGTTTCAGGGTCCATTTCGCCTCTTTACCCTTCGGCTCGAGAGGAAGGATGGATGCTGAAACAAGTTCAGCATGACGGCTTCTTGAAAAGAATATAGTGCTATGACCCTGAACCGACGCACATTCGCGATCATCTCGCACCCCGACGCGGGCAAGACCACGCTTACCGAGAAACTGCTGCTGCAGGGCGGTGCTATTCACCTTGCCGGCGAGGTCAAGGCGCGCGGTGCCGCCCGGCGCGCGCGGTCCGACTGGATGAAGATCGAGCAGCAGCGCGGGATTTCGGTCACCTCCTCGGTGATGACCTTCGAGAAAGACGGCATCGTCTTCAACCTGCTCGACACGCCGGGGCATGAGGATTTCAGTGAGGATACCTATCGCACGCTGACCGCAGTGGACTCCGCGATCATGGTGATCGACGCCGCCAAGGGCATCGAGCCGCAGACGCTGAAGCTGTTCGAGGTCTGCCGCCTGCGCAGCGTGCCGATCATCACCTTCGTCAACAAGGTCGACCGCGAAGGCCGCGCCTGTTTCGATATCCTCGATGAGGTGGCGGACAAGCTGGCACTGGATGTTTGCCCGATGAGCTGGCCCGTGGGCATGGGCGGCACCTTTGAGGGCATACTCGATTTCGCCACCGGCGCGGTGGCGCGGCCAGAGGGCGACTCCAGAGAGTTTCTAGGCAAGCTTGATCCGTCGCCAACCTTGCCTGCCGAAGTCGCCGACGAGGTCGAGCTTGCCCAAGGCGGCTACCCCGAATTCGATCTGCAAGCCTATCGGAACGGCGATCTGACCCCGGTCTTCTTTGGCTCCGCGCTCAAGAATTTCGGCGTAACCAGCCTGATCGAAGCGATCGCCCAATATGCCCCGCCGCCGCGCCCGCAGCCGTCGAGCGAAGGCACGATCACCCCCGATCACAATGAGGTCACCGGCTTCATATTCAAGGTGCAGGCCAATATGGACCCGCAGCACCGCGACCGGATCGCCTTCATGCGGCTCTGTTCGGGTACCTTCAAACGCGGCATGAAGCTGACGCCGTCGGGCCTTGGCAAGCCGGTGGCGATCCATTCGCCGATCCTGTTTTTCGCGCAAGACCGCGAGATTGCCGACAGCGCCGAGCCGGGCGATATTATCGGCATCCCCAATCATGGCACGTTGCGCGTGGGCGATACGCTTTCTGAAAAAAATGGCGTGCGCTTTACCGGCCTACCCAATTTCGCCCCCGAAATCCTCCGCCGCGTGGTGCTGCGCGATCCGACCAAAACCAAGCAGTTGCGGAAGGCACTGGACGATTTGAGCGAAGAAGGCGTGATCCAGGTCTTCTATCCTGAAATCGGTTCGAACTGGGTCGTGGGCGTGGTCGGCCAGCTGCAATTGGAAGTGCTGATTTCGAGGCTGGAGGCCGAATATAAGGTCGACGCCTTCCTCGAACCCGCGCCCTATGACACCGCCCGCTGGCTCAACGGCAGCGAGGCGGCGCTCAAGACTTTCGCCCAGTTCAACGGCGGCAATATGGCCAAGGACCGCGACGGCAACCCCGTCTTCATGGCGCGGTCGTCCTGGGATGTCGGGTATCAGCAGGAAAAGAATCCCGATCTGGTGTTTAGTGCGACCAAGGAACGGTAGAGGGTTTCGCGCAGAGGCGCAGAGGTTCGCAGAGACCGCAGAGAGTTAGTGATTGCGGCGAAGCCGCTTTCTAACTGTTCGCACGGCTGAAATTTCTTCCTCATCTGAAGAAGAGAGCCTTCGGCTCGGAAAAAATCTCTGCGGTCTCTGCGAACCTCTGCGCCTCTGCGCGAAACAATTTCCATGACTCATTCTTGACCCGACGCTTTGGTTATCGCACTCCCCTCCCAAAGGGAGAGCTTGCATGACCGATCATATCCTCGTCATCGACGAAGGCACCACATCGACGCGGGCGATGCTGTTCGCCAAAGACGGCCAATGTCTCGGCAGTGCGCAACGGCCGTTGACGCAAGCCTATCCCGCCCCCGGCCTGGTCGAACATGACGCTGCCGAAATCTGGAGCCTCACCCTCGAATGCGCGCGTGAGATGGTGGCGCAGGCAGGCGGGCCGCAGGCGATTGCGGGCATCGGCATCACCAACCAGCGCGAGACGGTGGTCTTCTGGGACCGCCGCACCGGCGAACCGCTGGCGCGCGCGATCGTCTGGCAGGACCGGCGCACCGCTGAAATGTGTGAGGCGCTAAAGGCAGCGGGCCATGAAGGCGATGTGCAGGCGAAAACCGGGCTGTTGCTCGATCCCTATTTTTCGGGTTCCAAGATCGGCTGGGCCTTGCAGAACTGGCCGCAGCTTAAAGAGGCAGGCGAGCATCTGGCGGTCGGTACGATCGAGAGCTACCTCGTCTATCGTCTCACCGGCGGCCAGCGCCACGTCTCCGACGCGAGCAACGCCAGCCGCACCGCATTGATGGCGATTGGCAGCGGTGATTGGGATGATGGCTTGCTCAGCCTGTTCGGCGTGCCGCGATCGATCCTGCCCGCCATTTGCGACAGCGCAGGGGCACTGGGCATGACAGACCCCGAGCTGTTCGGCGCACCTATCGCCATCACCGGCATGGCGGGCGACCAGCAGGCGGCATTGATCGGCCAAAGCTGCCTCGAACCGGGCCAGACCAAGGCGACCTTCGGCACCGGTGCCTTTGTGCTGACCCAGACCGGACGCACGCTGCCCCGTTCGACCAACCGCCTGCTCGCGACCGTCGCCTGGCAGTTGGGCGGCGAACGGCATTATGCGCTCGAAGGCTCGGTCTTTGTCGCGGGTAGCTTGATCCAATGGCTGCGCGACGATCTGGGCCTGATCGACGCCTCGCCCGATACCGAGCCGCTGGCGAGGAGCGTCGGGGATAATGGCGGCGTCTATCTCGTCCCGGCACTTTCGGGCCTTGGTGCGCCGCACTGGCAACCGGGCGCCCGCGCCGCGATTCACGGCCTGACCTTTGCCGCAAAGAAAGCGCATGTCGCCCGCGCCGCATTGGAGGCGATGGCGCATCAGACCTACGATCTCAAAACCGCCTTTGCCGCCGACGGCGCCGACTGGGCCGAGCTGCGCGTCGATGGCGGCATGGTGTCGAACGGCTGGATGGTGCAGGATCTGGCCGACATGCTGGCGGTCGAGGTCGAACGCCCCGATTTCATCGAAACCACTGCGCTGGGGGCAGCGATGCTCGCGGGTGTGGGGGCAGGGCTCTATGGCTCGCTGGCGGAGGCCGCGGTGATGCGCGGGAAGGTTGGGCGCTTCAGCCCTGCAATAGATGCAGCGGCGCGGGATGTGCGGCTCGCCGGGTGGAAGGATGCGCTGGGGCGGGTTTTGGCTTGACAATACAGTTATGTTCATGTATTGTTCTCACTCGCTCTTTGACATCGTCGATACCTCCGCTTCCACTCGAGGCCAGTCCATCTCCGCGTGCCGATGCGGAAGTCTGCGAGCCGCCGCAGAACCGTTCAGGTGAGACTTTAGTGAGACCTTTCGCAGACTTGAAATTTGCAACGCACCATCAACTTGCGCAGAAATCTGCGGGCTTGGGTTGCTCTCCCGATGAGGCTTTAAGGGGGCTTGCTTCGCTGCGCTCCCAAGCGCGAAGCGCGCCGTGGACTGTCCCCTAAAGCCAGCGCGTGACCTGCCGGGGACAGTCCACGGCCCCCGGATCAAGTCCGGGGTTGGGACAGTCCCCTGTCGACGGTTCGATCCAAAGCCCAGATAATTCAATCACCGCCCCATCTTCTTCGCCCGCCTTCTCTGCACACTCGACCCAATCCCCATTGCTTCGCGATATTTGGCTACCGTGCGCCGGGCGATGTCGAAGCCTTTTTCCTTGAGCATGTCGACCAGCGTGTCGTCGGATAGGATATCGTCCGCCGCCTCGGCATCGATCAGCGTCTTGATTGCCGCCTTTACGGCTTCCGCCGAGGCACCATCGCCATCGGCTGAGCCAACCCCGCTTGAGAAGAAATATTTGAGGTCGAACAGCCCGCGCGAACAATGCAAATATTTGTTGCTGGTGACGCGGCTGACGGTGGACTCGTGCATGTCGATAGCCTCGGCCACCTGCCGCAGCGTCAGCGGTTTCAGCCGCGACACCCCTTCGCGGAAAAAGCCCTCCTGCTGCTTAACCAGTTCGGTCGCGACTTTCATGATTGTGCGCTGGCGCTGATCCATCGCTTTGATCAGCCAGTTGGCATCGGCCAGCGCTTCGTTGAGCCAGCTATTGGCTGCTCCCTTGCTTTTTGGGTCACATCCACCACCGCCCATTTCGGCATAGTAACTCCGGTTCACCAACAAGCGCGGCAGGTTGGCGCTGTTGAGCTCGATTGCCCAGCCTTTCCCCTGGGGCGTCACGAATATATCGGGTGTCACTGCAACCGCTGTATCGTCACTATCAAAGCGCAGCCCGGGCTTCGGATCGTAGCTGCGCAGCTCGGCAAGCATATCGTGCATATCTTCGGCATCGACCCGGCACAGCCGCATCAACTGATCGAAACTGCCGCGCGCGACCAGATCGAGATTGTCGATCAGCCGCGCCATGCAGGGGTCGTAACGGTCGGCCTCTTTCGCCTGAAGCGCAATGCACTCGGCAAGGTCGCGCGCGCCGATGCCGGTCGGGTCGAAGCTTTGCAGGATGCCTAGCGCCTCCTCCATCTCCGCCATCGGCACGCCTAGCCGATAAGCCAGCGCCATCAGATCGACCCCCAGCCAGCCCGATGGCTCGATATGTTCGATCAGCTGCTCCAGCAGCAGCAATTGCCGCCCCGACGCGCTGGCGCCCGCCTGGTTCATCAGATGTTCGCGCAAGGAAATGTCGGGTGCTGCAAAGGCATCGAAATCCGGGCCTTCACCAAAATCCGAACCGCCGGCGCCAACGCCGGTCATCCCGAGCATCCCGTCCGCGCCCGCTCCACCGCCTTCGCCCGGTTCGAAACTTTCGTTTGAGAAGTCGGTATCGAGCGCCTCGCTACCCGTGCCGAAATCGCCGTCGTTCATCAACTGATCGCTGCCGAGGCTTTCTGCGCTGGGGATGGCGTCGGTAAGCCCAGGCATTTCCGTATCGCCCCGGTCCTCTCCCGATGCGATTTCGAGCAGCGGATTCTTTTCCAATTCCTCGGCAATGAAGGCGTCGATCTCAACCGAGGACAGCGCAAGCAGCTTGATCGCCTGCTGCAATTGCGGCGTCATCACCAGCGACTGGGTTTGCCGAAGATCGAGGCGGGGGGCTAGGGCCATATGGGGCGTCCCTCCCTTGCCCCCAAAACCGTTAGTGCTGAGCCTGTCGAAGCACGCCTCGCCGGGAAGCGCCCTTCGACAGGCTCAGGGCTACGGTATATGCAGGTGGTACCCCCATTGCCGCCCTCACATTTCAAACCCTTCGCCCAGATACAGCCGCCGCACATTGGCGTCGGCCACCAGATCTTCGGGCGATCCGGCGAACAGCACCTGGCCGCCGTAAATGATGCAGGCGCGGTCGACGATGTCGAGCGTCTCGCGAACATTGTGATCGGTGATCAGCACGCCGATACCGCGCGTTTTCAGTTCCCTTACCAGATCGCGAATGTCGCTGATCGAAATCGGGTCGATCCCGGCAAAGGGCTCGTCGAGCAGCATGATCGAAGGGTTTGCTGCCAGCGCGCGCGCAATCTCGCAACGCCGCCGCTCGCCGCCCGACAGCGCCATGGCCGATGCGCTGCGCAACCGGGTAAGGCTGAACTCTTCAAGCAACTGTTCCAGCCTGGCCTCACGCACAGTCCTGTCGGGCTCGGCCAATTCGAGCACTGCCAGGATATTCTGTTCGACCGAAAGCCCGCGAAAGATCGAAGTTTCCTGCGGCAGATAGCCAAGTCCCAATATCGCGCGGCGATACATAGGCAGGTGCGTAATATCCTCGCCATTCAGCATCACGCGCCCCGAATCGGGTTTCACCAGTCCCATTACCGAATAGAAGCAGGTGGTCTTGCCCGCGCCATTGGGGCCGAGCAGACCGACCACCTCGCCCTTTGCAACCGAAAGCGAGACGTCGGTCAGCACCGAACGCTTGTCATAGCTTTTGGCAATCGAAACAACTGCCAGACCCGATGCCAAACCTTCTTCCGTTACCGCGCTGGGCGGTTGCTCATGCAGATGCGCAAGCGTTGCGCTGTTTGAATCGAGGCTCATGCCGTTGCGGTCCTTATCGTCACATACGACCTGCTTAACGCGCATTGGCCATCAATAAAAGCCAATTGGCAGGATTTATGCATGGGGACTGAGGGCGTCGTCGCTGGTACCGGTCAATTATTCCGCTGCGGTACCGTAAAGGTACCCGTCACGCGTCCATTAGCCCCGGTGGTGCCGGGGGCGGAAGAACCGCCTGTGATGGTCGAGCGACCGGCATCAAGATCGATCACGATCCGCCCACCGTTCAGTCTGTTTGTGCCTTGCGTCAGCCTTACATTGCCCAACAGCGTGATCAGGTTGGAATTGAGATCGTAGATTGCGGCATCGCTGGTTGCGCGCAAATCGTCCTTGGTTATGACGACGCCGCCTGCCGCATCGAGACGGTTTACATCGATCCCGCCCCCGCTTGAATAGGCGGCCGTCACCCGCGAAGCACGCATCGTAAGGCCCGCCTGTGTCGCGGTAACCCCGCCGGTCAGGATCACACGGTCGGCGCGATCCTGCAGCTCGATTGCGCCCGCATCGAAATTTACGGGTGCATTGCTGTTATGGTTGCGGATCACCTGGGCCGGAGCGGCAACGCCCAGCAGCGCAACCGTTCCCAATGCGCTCGCCAGCATGATCGACAGAAAGCTTTTCGATATCATCGCTTCGTCACCTAATCGCATTTTGGTTGATACGCAATTGCGCGCCGCCCTCCAGCCGCACGATCCGTGCATCCACATCCGCACGCAGCTTGCTCGCCCGGAATGTCCCCACTTTGGTCGATCCGCTTACTGGGCCAAAGCTTTCGATGCGCTTGGTTTTCATGAAAAATTCGACATTGTTGGCGGTAATGCTGAAACCGTCGCTGGTGGTATAAGACATCGGTCCTTCCATGCGCAGCTTTTCGGTATCCATATTATAATAGCCTTGCCCCGCCATGAGTCGGGTGGGACCGCTGCCCATGAGCATTTCGGCCGAAAGATCGCTAAGGCGGATGATCGGTTCGGTCGAACTTTTCTGCACGGCACTTCCCCCGCGCAGCGCAAAAGGTCGGCCCCGGTCGTCTTCGCCACGATAGAGCGCCTGGGTCAACCGCATGCGCTCCTTGGCCATGTTGACCTCGTCCTTTGCCAGCACGAAACTCAATTCCTGGCTGTTCGAAAAAGGCGCAACGACGAGAAGGGCCAGAAGCACACCGATCACGCTGGGCAAAAACACGCGCAATATACGGATGAGCCGATCGTGTCGGCCGCCCGGTGCGGCGATCCGTTGGCGCTGACTGCGTTCCTGATCGGCCAGATTCGATAGGGTGGCTGACATGCTTTGCGTTTAAACTCCGGCTGATGAACGCGTGCTTAGCTGTGCGCAAAAATATCCTGCTCGGGCCAGCCCATCAGATCCAGCCGGGCACGATACGGCAGGAAATCGAAACAGGCCTGCGCGATCGCCATGCGGCCTTCGCGTTCCAGACGCACAAGAAATTCGGTGTGCAGCCGGTGAAGATAGCGTACATCGCTTGCTGCATAATCCTTTTGCGCTTCGGAAAGAACCGGCCCCCCCCAATCGCTCGATTGCTGTTGTTTGGAGATGTCCAGCCCCAACATTTCCTTGACCAATTCCTTAAGACCATGGCGGTCGGTATAGGTACGTGTCAGCCGCGAGGCAATTTTCGTGCAGAAAACGGGTGTGGCGGCAACCTTCAGATAATGCTCAATCGCCGCCAGATCGAAACGGGCGAAGTGGAATAGTTTCAAGCGAGCGGGATCGCCCAATATCATACGCAGGTTGGGCGCGGCATAATCGCTATCCGGGGCAAAGCGCACAAGATGCTCATCGCCCCCGCCATCCGAAATCTGCACCACACACAATCTGTCGCGAGGCGTTACCAATCCCATCGTCTCCGTATCGACAGCAAGCGCGCTTGTGCCCCGAAGCACACCGTCGGGCAGATCTTCTTCATGTAGATGAACGCTCATCGGTGTGTAAACTTTCCATATATTTTCATCTTTCCCCTCTGCCCCACTAACCATGCCAAGGCAAGGATTACGGGTAAAAAGCCTATATGCATAATTTTGCTATCGCCTGGGGCTTGCATAGGTTATAAACAATATGCGCGGAGTCTTTGGCAAATCGCGGTAAATGCAGAATATTCGTCCTGTTCTGTATTGAAATGCTTCGTGGACGTTGAGAAAGTATTTGTTCGAACATGAGTTTTAATGACAAGCGTCGTGGCCGCGGCCGTGACAAGCGCGATCGTTTTGGCGATGACAGTTTCGGTTTTGAAGCCCCGTCCTTCCCAGGCGAATTGAGGGGTGGCGACCGATCCGGCGGCGGCGGCGGCGGTTTTGGCGGTCCTCGCGGCGGCGGTGGTTTCGGCGCACCGCGCGGCGGCGGTGGCGGTTTTGGCGGTGGTGCCCCCCGCGGTCCGGCAATGCCTGCGCAGGTTGTTGGCAATGGTAAGGGCGTGGTCAAATTTTTCAACGGCCAAAAGGGTTTTGGTTTCATCCAGTGCGATGAACGCCCCGATGACGTTTTCGTTCACATCAGCGCGGTTGAGCAGGCCGGGCTGACCGGTCTGGCAGAAGGCCAGCCTCTGGAATTCACGCTTGTCGATCGCGGCGGCAAGGTTTCGGCAACCGATCTGGTGATCGATGGCGATCCGATACCCGTTCCCGAGCGCGCCCCGCGTCCGGAACGCAGCGGCGGTTTTGATCGCGGTGGTGACCGCGGCGGTTTTCAGCGTGGCGGCGATCGCGGTGGTTTCGATCGCGCCCCAATGCGCGAATCGACCGGCGAACGTGCAAATGGTACCGTCAAGTTCTTCAATGACATAAAGGGCTTCGGTTTCATCCAGCGCGATGATGGCGGCGAGGATGTGTTCGTGCATGTCTCCGCTCTTGAACGTTCGGGCGTTGGCAATGTAGCGCAAAACGATCGGTTGGCCTTCGATATCGAGGTCGATCGCCGCGGCAAATATTCGGCAACGAATGTGGAGCGGCTGGCTGAATAACGCAGTCTCTATCGATTGGAAAAGGGCCCCTTACGGGGCCTTTTTTTATGGTGTCACCGCGTCGGCACCGGGACGTCCCCGTTATAATCGTAGAAGCCACGCTTGGTTTTACGACCTAGCCAGCCGGCCTCGACATATTTGACCAGCAATGGCGCGGGGCGGTATTTGGGGTCGCCCGTCGTTTCATGCAGTACCTTTATGATCTCAAAGCAGGTGTCGAGCCCGACGAAATCGGCCAGTGTCAGCGGCCCCATAGGGTGGTTGAGCCCGATCTGGCACGCCATGTCGATATCGCGGATCGAGGCGACGCCCTCCCCCAGTGAGAAACAGGCTTCGTTGAGCATTGGCATGAGGATGCGGTTAACAATGAAGCCTGGCACATCCTGCGCAAAAACCATTGTCTTGCCCAACGCTTCACCGAACAGCCTTACTTTTTCGACCGTTTGCGACGATGTGGCCAAGCCCTCAATAACTTCGATCAAACCCATGACGGGCACGGGGTTGAAGAAATGCACGCCGATGAAACGTGCCGGATCGGGCGAACTTTGCGCCATGCGCGTGATCGGTATCGAGGAAGTGTTGGTGGCCAGTATCGCGTCGTTTCGCAGCACTTTGCCAACATCTTCGAAAATGCGTCGCTTGATCTCCTCACGCTCGGTCGCGGCTTCAATGATCAGGCCTGCATCTATCATTGGTGCGTAACTGTCGACCGGACTGATGCGGGCAAGTGTCTGCTCGGCCTCCGCCTCGCCGATCTTTTCGCGCTCGACCATTTTGCGGATCTGCTTGACAATGCCATCCTTGCCCGCCTTGGCACGATCGATATCGATATCGGACAACAGCACCTGATAACCGGCTGCCGCGCTTACCTGTGCGATGCCTGCACCCATCTGTCCTGCGCCGATAATGGCGACTGTACGCATATCCATGACCTTTCTGCAAGTTTGCATGCCCCCTAGCGCAGTGCGCAACTTCACGATAGACTGTTTCCCATGAGCTTGTTCCCTGTCAAAGCTGCGATCGCCGGATCGCTGCTGATGCTACCTGTCCACGCGGCACCCATTGAACTGGGCGAACAGTTCTTTTTCAAGGATTGGGCGGCAGCTTGCGACAATGGCTATGCATGCGAAGCGGTATCGTTGATGCCTGAAAATGGCAGCGAACGTATGCCGTCGATCATGATCAGGCGCGAAAGTGGCTTGAACGATCGGATCGTGGTAAAGCTTTCTCTCGTCGAGCCAAAGGGCGACCGATACCGTATCCTTATCGATGGCGTGCCAGTCGAAAGTGGCATGCTTACCAAGGGCGAATATCCGATCCAGGTTGAAAACAAGGGAGCCCTGAAACTGGCGCGCGCCATAGGGCGAGGACGCAAACTCGTCGTGATGGGCGAGGGCAGTCAGGTGCTTGGCGAATTGATGTTGAACGGATCCGCCGCCGCGTTAGCGCATATCGACAATGTGCAGAACCGGGCACGAACCCGCCACGCCCTTTTTGCCGTGGGGCGTAAAAACCTGCGTCCAAAATCCGCACCGCTTCCGGTAATTTCAGCCAGGCGTATCGGCAAGCAGGAAACGATCCCCGATACGACCGCGATTGTCGGCCTGATCGAAACGTCCAAATGTGCCGAAGCCCGCATCGGCGTGACCGAAGATGCAGCTTACAGCCTGGGCAGGACTGACGGGGTCTACCGCGCGTTGGTGATGATCAGTTGCGGGACAGGGGCCTATAACATGTCGGCGGCACCTTTTATCGGCACCTCATCCGATGGCAGGCAATGGGCCTTTGCTCCTGCGCGTTTCGATTATCCCGAAAAACCCGATGAGGGCATGGGGGGCGCTAACCTGCTGGTCAATTATAGCTGGGATGCGGAAAACCAGCAATTGAGCAGCTATTCCAAAGGTCGCGGCCTGGGCGATTGCGGCAGTGCGGAGACCTATGTCTGGGATGGCACCGGATTTCGGCTCACCTTGGCCTATGCAATGGGCGAATGCCGCGGTTCAACCGAATGGATGACGCTGTGGCGCGCCAAGGTTGCGTTTGCGAACTAGACCCTTATTCGATCACATTTGCACGGCACGATTGCATCAGGAAGGCCCTCGACAAGGAGCGTTGCGCAGGCCGGGCTGGTTGCCCGGACAAGCGGCGCGACGCAGTTCGAGGGCCTTCCTGATGCAACCCCGAAGGGGCGGGCCCCTTTTGGCCGATTGCTGCGTCATTCGTCGGTTACTATGCATCAGCATGGCCCCCTCCTCATTCCTTGCACTCGGCCAAAATCGGCTCCGTCGTGCCGTGCAAATGTGATCGAATAAGGGTCTA
>JBOFLS010000074.1:0-4175 GCA_051657985.1 Sphingorhabdus sp.
TGCGCAAGGATCGTCTCGGCACTGCTGCTGGTGACGATGATGTCGGACAGCGCCTTCACCTCGGCCGAACAGTTGATGTAGGTCAGCGCGATATGATCGGGATGCTTTTCGCGAAATGCCTTGAACCGGCCGGGCGGGCAGGCATCTTCAAGGCTGCATCCCGCCGCCATATCGGGCAGCACCACGGTTTTTTGTGGAGACAGGATTTTCGCCGTCTCTGCCATGAACTTTACCCCGCAAAAGGCGATCACATCGGCATCGGTTTCTGCAGCGCGGCGCGAAAGTTCAAGCGAGTCTCCGACGAAATCGGCCAGATCCTGAATCTCCGGCTTTTGATAATAATGCGCCAGGATGACGGCATTGCGTTCCTTTTTCAGCCGGTTGATTTCGGCGAGAAGATCTAGGCCTTGAAGGGACTCACGGGTGGGGGCGTTCATCAATTTACTCCGACTTAATCACCGAAGCCCTGAGCTTGTCGAAGGGCGTCTCAAAGGATGGCGTAAACCTTGAAGCGTGCTTCGACAAGCTCAGCACTACGGTTTTGTTATGCGGGCGAGGCCTATTTTGCCACTATCTCTTCCAAAGGCGTCGATTCATCCCAGCGGGTCGTCGTATTGGTGCCAAGTTCATCGGCAAAATAGGCCTCTACCTTGGCTTCCACGCCCACCGCGCGCAACGGTGCCTCGAAATTCTGCGCCACCGCACGCTTGAAAGCATCGCGCGCCAGCCGCATCGGTACCGGGCCGTTTGCCTGACGGCTCAGTTCTCTCAAGCCCTTTGCGCGATTGGCATCGTCGAGGACGTCGTCAACATCGGTGAAGGCGCGCAACAGGCCGTTTTCGCCATATTCCTGGATGCTTTTCAGATCGATCTGCGGCGGTGCGGTTTCGATCGGCGGAATTTTCACGCGCAGCGTGCGAGTCTCGGCATCCCAGCGAACATCGTCATTGCCCAACTTGGCGAGATCGACTTCGTAGCGCACGAGCCCCTGCATGATCAGCGTCTTCTTGGCGGAAAGACCAAAACGCCGCTGCTCGCTGGTAACGACCGCCGCATAATTTGCGGCAAAGGCCGACAGCCGGTTCTGTTCGCGCATCGCCTGCAGGCTGGAGGAAGCGATGGTTTCGATGTGCGGCGTCGTCTGCCGGTTCGCCCACCAGAGGATGGCGGCTAAAATGGTAAGGAAAGCAAGCAAAGAAAAAAGGCGTTTCATGTTTTGTTTATGCCCGATTTCGTCATTCCGGCGAAAGCCGGAATCCAGCACCGACATCTCAAAATTCCATGACAGGAGTTGGACCCCGGCCTTCGCCGGGGTGACGAAGTGGGTTTTTGATAGTCCACATCTCGTCCTGAGCGCCAACCCGCCCCTGCCGTTCCAGATCGACCAGATGGGCCAGCACCGAACGGCCTGCCGCGCCGTTCAAACGCGGATCGAGGCCCTTGTACATCTCCGCCACCATCGCCGGGATCGGGTGTGGCGCTTTTTCGAGCAGAGCCAGGATTTGCCGCTCGCGCATTCGCCGGTGGCCGATCATACCGCGCACCAACTGCCTGGGCTTGTCAACCGCGGGGCCGTGTGCCGGATAATAGACTTTGTCATCCCGGTCGTAAAGTTTCTGCAAACTCGCCATATAGGCCGCCATATCGCCATCGGGCGGGGAGACGACGCTGGTCGACCATTTCATCACATGATCGCCCGTAAACAGCGCACCGCTTTCGACCAGCGCATAGCACAGATGGTTGCTGGTATGCCCCGGCGTCGCTACCGCTTCCAGCGTCCAGCCATCGCCCGAGATGCGTTCTCCATCGCTCAGGATCCGGTCGGGCGCATAATCGGGATCGAAGGCGCTGTCGGCTCGGGGGCCATCGTCGTTGAGCGCCAAGGGAGCACAGCCGATGATCGGTGCGCCGGTTGCGGCTTTCAGGGGCGCGGCGGCAGGCGAATGGTCGCGGTGGGTGTGGGTGCAGAGGATCGCTGAGACTTTCTGTCCTTCCACCGCGCGCAATATCGCCTCGACATGGCCCTCTCCGTTGATGTCCTTCGGGTCGCCGATACTGAGCCCGCTGCCCGCCGGGCCGGGATCGATCACGGCAACGTCATTGCGTGCGCCCACCAGCCAGGTCTGTGTGCCGGAATAGGTGTATGGCGACGGATTAGGCGCAAGAACGCGCCGCACCAGCGGTTCATGCTGTTCGGTTTCGCCTGCATGGATGCTGTCGGGCCAGTCGCTCATAGCGTTTCATATGGCGCATCCGCATCAAAAGAAAAAGGGCGGGTTTCGATAAGGACTGTCCCTTTGGGGACTGTCCCTAAAGGGACAGTCCTTGTTCGTGCTCATATTCTCATGCGGCGCTATCGCCATTCAATTCGTCCTGCATCCGCTCGATCTGCTTCTTGAGACTTTTAAGCACCGATTTGCGAATGTCGGCAGGCATATCTTCATTATCGGCAATTTCGTCGCGGGCCTCACGCAGGCCCTTAATGGCCTCGATCCGTGCGATTTTCGCCTGCCCTTTGCCGCACATCATGATCTTGACCCGTGACTTATTCTTGCCGTCGAACCCGCGCACATTCGTCGATAGGGTTTCGCCTTCCTTGCACCGCCCATGAAACTCGCGGATCTGGATATCGGGGACGAACGAAGCAAAATCCATATCGCCAACCATAAGCATTGCTTGACGTCCTCGCTCTTCGGCGTCGGCCGCAACGGCCACCGCTTCACCGCGCGCGGCATCGGCTTCTGCACGCGCAGCTTCTGCCTCGCCCCAGGCTGCATCCGCCTCACTTCGGGCCCTATCGGCCTCGCCCGCAGCCGCGTCCGCCTCTGCACGCGATTTTTCCGCATCGGCGACGAGCTTCTCGACCTCGGAATCCGAAAGTTCGTGCGTGGTGCGCAGGATGATGGTTTTGCCGTCTTTTTTGATCGTCCTGACGAACGGCGCCTCCTTATCGCCCGAGATATCGACGGTAGCTGGCTTGCCGTCTTTCTGGCGAACGAGGATCACCGTCTTCTTACGCGGTTCCGCCTTGTCGGTCGGTGCAGCCGCGCTGTCGTCGGCATAGACGGGAACAACCGTCGCGGTCAGCGGCAGCGCCACCGCAGCCCCTACCAAAATCGCCAGCTTGCCGGTCAGACGGCGCCCCTTGCTGGTTTCGTTCATCATCAATCTCCTCAGTCGTTGAATGATCGTGCGCGGACTGTTCAGTGCCATGGCAAAGGCGGGGAGCCCCTCGGTGGCGGTGCGTGCCAGTGCGCGGCCATAGGTCTGACGGGTCAGCGCATCGGCTCCGGCAATTACGCGCGCATCGCACGCCGCTTCCTGATCGAAACGGAAGGCGCTCCATGCCAACCAGGCAAGCGGGTTGAACCACATAAGGCAAAGGAAAAGGAACGCCGCCATATTGGCGAACAGATCGCCGCCGCGGTGGTGCGCCAGTTCATGCGCCAGCGCCAATTCGCGTTCGCGTGGCGAAAAAGTGTGGGTGAAATCACGGGGTACCGCAACGTAACGGCTGAACAGTCCAAAGGCGAGCGGGCCGCCGACACGGTCGGTCCGAATGATCCGAACGGTGCCGATCCGGTCGATCTCGGTTGCATCGCTCAACAAATCGCCGCGCATCGCAACATAGCGGTACATCTGCACAATGAAGAGCAGGGCCGCACCGCCAAGCCATAATGACAAGCCGACCGTTATCCAGTCGATCGCGGGGACCGACGCCGGGGGCGCCATATTACCACCCCCTGCCAGGGCTGCGAGCGCGGCTTCGCGGACATTATCGGCAACGGGCGTTTGCGCAGGCAGCACAACCTCTTGCGACAGCGTCGGCATGAACAGGCGGGCAGCAGGCAGGGCCCATAACAGATATGCCGTTCCCGCACCAAAATGCTTTGCCACCGGTACGCGGATCAGCAGCACCAGCAGCAATAGGGCGCTGGTCGCAAGCAATGTGTCGCTCAACCACTCAGTCATGATTTCATCTCCCTCAGCAGCTTTTCGATTTCGGCAATGTCTTCATCGCTCAACTTTTCTTGCTCGGCGAGATGCGCGAACAAGGGCGACAGCTTCCCCCCGAAAAAACGATCGACCAACCGACGCGATTCGCGCGCGACATAAGCATCGCGTTCGACCAGCGGCGAATAAAGAAAGCGGCGACCATCAAGATGATGGCCGAT
>JBOFLS010000075.1:0-4781 GCA_051657985.1 Sphingorhabdus sp.
GATGAACGCCTGGTCGATAGGGGCCGCTGCACCCAGCAAATTCCCCGCACCCGTCGGCGCATAATCGGGATAGACCTGCCAGAGGATCTCGTTCCAGTCGGTCAGGTAATCGAGCACCGCATCGTTCGCGTTGGAGGCCGGCGCGTCTTCGAAGATCGCCTCGAACATCGGCGCCAGCTGCCGGTCGGTGGTCGGCTTGTACGTATCGCTCGCCGCATCGTAGGCGAGCCCCCGCGCAAAAGGCTTCAGCCCGCCCTGCAACGCCATGCGCACGGCAAAGCGCCGCGACGTCACGATATACTGCTCCATCACCGGCTGCAGCAAGCCGATCATCGCCTTCACATCGCTTTCATAAACCCGCGCCTGTTCGGTGCGCCCGTCCGAATAGGTCACCAGCACCGGCTGCCCGTCGGCATCCACTTGGGGCCCATAGCGCCCCGCGCTTCTGAGACTGCCGTCGGCGCCGCGCACGCCGTTCACGCTATAGGCCAGCTGCCCGGTCGCGTTGGTGTAGGTCGCTGTCAGCATCTCCTTGCGGAAATCGATGCCCCCCAGCGAGGTCGCGAAATGGAACTGCGCCGGGGTCAGCAGCTCGACCCGGTAGGTGCTGTCGTCGGTCGAGTTCACCTCGTCGAGCGTCGCCAGATCGACCGCATAGTTGCGCAGATCGAACTCATAGGCATAGCCCGTCTTCGCCTGCAGCTGCAGCGCCCGATCGAGGTTGCGCGCCCACACGGTGAAGCTGCCCAGGCTGTCGGTGACGCGGACCGTATAGTCCTTCACCGCGCCATTGATGAAATACACCCCGATCTCTTGAACCGCCACATCGGCCAAGGGGTTCGCCTGGATAGCCTCAACCCGCCATTCGGCTCCATTACCGACCGATCCTGAGCCTGTCGAAGGACGCGGCGCTTGCGCGATCAAATCGGCAACGCTTGCGTAACTGACCGCGCTATCCGAGGCGAGCTTCCAGCTCCCATCCGCCTGGGCAATCCCATAATCGAGGATCACCGCACGGCCATCAACGATCTTCGCCAGATACGGCGCCTCGGCGCGCATCGTAGCCAGCGCAGACTCAGGCCGCGTCACCGGCGACCAGCCCTGCTCCAGGCTCCAGCCTGCAGCAAGCGCCTGTCCGTCCCATGCGCGATGCTCCAACAACTCACCAGTCGCGGAGAGCCGCACCGCAAGCAACTCACGGCTGGTCTCCAGCGTCATCCCCCAATGCCCCAGCACATCGCCAGCTTGGGCCACCAGTGTGCGCAGGTTGGGCGACACCATCGCCGCGGCGCGGCCCTGCGCCAGCTCCGCCAAGCCCACATCGTTTGCGGTGGCCACAGCCAGATCGGTGATCGTGCCAAAACCCTTGGCGTTCAAGCTGGACGCGGATTGCCAAGGCGCGCGCCCGCTCTCGCCCGCATAGCGCGTGTCGGTGTCGTTCGAGGCGAAGATCGCCTCATACATCGTGCTCACCCGGCCTGTATCGAACGTCACGCTGCCATAAGACAAAAGCTGCGTACCTTGCGGTGTCACAGCACCCAGCGGTTCGGTCGCAAGGCTCAGTTCACGGATTCCGAGTTCATCCAGCGTGAACAGCTCGCCCGCATCGGTCTCCCCATCGCGGTCCTTGTCCTGCCAGACCTTGAGCTCCGACCACACCAGATCGCCAACGCTGATCTTGCCGTCGCCCACGCTGATCTTGCCGTCGCCATTGCTATCATAAGCCGACAACTCCGCATAACCCAGCTGCGTGCGGTCCCCGAACATCTCGGCTACATCATCAACGCGCCCATTGCCGTTCGCATCGAGCACCAGAAAACCGTCATCGCCCTTCAACCACCCCGTCTTCTCGCGGAACATATCGCCATCGACATCGAAATAGGCCCGGCTGTCCGACAGACCAATGGTCTCGATGCCATCGCCGTCGAGGTCGATCACAAGCGGGTCGCCATCCTGCTTCCACCTAAGCGCCTCTGTGTATTGTGTGTACCGGTACGCCGTGGCAACCGCGACCACCGCTATTGCCTGATAGTAGAGCGCCTGCGCCACGCTTTGCGCGATCGGAACACCGGCCAGCCGCGGCATCAGCAGCGACAGGAGCGCTACCGGGTTAAAATCGTCGAAGCTCATCCCCAGATCGCCCGGCAGGCCGAAAAAGGCCGTGCCGCCGCCGCGATCATAATCCTTGACCCGCACGATGCCTGCATCGGCATCGTTGCTGAAATCCACGCCGGTCAAAAAGGCAAGGCCATCCAGAAAGCCTTGCAGCACATTGCCGACGATCAGGTCTTGGCCACCATCGCCATTGTCCACGATCTTGTAGGTGATGAACGGCATCCAGCGATCGAAATAGATCAGGCCATTGCCCGCCGCCGAATTGGCGAGATTGGCACCGCCAACCGCGCCCAGAAACCCGCCCGCCAGCCAAGGCCCGCCAACAGCGCCCGCCGCAAAGGCCACGCTCGTCATCGTCGTATCGCCGCCGGTCAACGGCAATCCGAAAAAGGTCAGCCGGTCATACTTCCCGGCATCCATGATCGTCGTGCCCGCCTGAAACTCGAAACTGTCGCTGTTCGAGGCGTCGTCGGCAACGATCTTCTCGACACCACCCTCGATGTAAACGCGTGTGCCATCGTCCTTCTCAAAAGTATTGGCAACATCCCCCCAGATGATCCCGCCCGCGCTGTTATTGTTGATAATGTCGCGGCCCAAACCGCCCACGGTCAGAGAATTACTGCCAGCGCCCACAATCAATATATCGTTGCCGTCGCCGCCATAAAGCTGATTGCTACCAGTGCCGCCATCAAGATAATCATTGTCTGCGCCGCCATGAATATCGTCGTTATGGTCGGTGCCGTATAATAGGTCGGTGCCCCTCGTGCCGATAAGCCGAGCACGCGGAGGCGTAGCAGTCTGATAGTCGAGATGATCCCAATCGACATAGAACTCACCAAAGCCATAACCATCTGGTTGTAGATTGTCCGCCTCTGGAGAACCGAGGAAATAGTTGTATCCATCATAGGTGTAACGAACCGCACCGGCGTCATAGAAAGACCGATAGAGCTCGGTTTTCCCGCCAAACCATTCTCTGATCGCATAGTCCACACCAACGGTGCGCTGCTCTACGCCGTCGCTATCGCGCAGATATTCTGCCTGCGTGTATCCATATATGACCCGTCCGGTGAGGTCGGCCTGAGTCGGTTGCCCAATCTCGATTTGGACCGTCGTTCCCAGATTGAACGGATCTAGGACGCGCTGAGATTCTGCGTTTGTTACCTGTGCTGCAAAGCTGTTCGAGAGAAAATCGAAATTGTCATTCTCGTAATTTTGAGGGTTCGCGCCATCGTCTTTTCGCCTTGGTTCGATGTAGAAATTATCGATTTGCTTACGGCCACCAGCATATATGGTAAACTGGGCGCCGTTGCTAATCTGAAACCGCGAAGAGTTAAAAATAAAGGTTCGTAAAAGATAATCTGGGTCATCCTCAAAGGCAAAATCTTTTAGAGTGAAATTCAGCCCAAGTGGAATATCTCCAGACAGAGTTTTAATTGCATCTATAATATCTTGTTTTGAAAATGTTGCCTGTGTGCGACCTTCAAGCAACCATGAAAGATCAAGCTCAAAGAATTTCTGAACCAGAACCGTTTGAGCCGGGCTGGCAAATACGCCAACCACATCCATATAATCCTGGAATGAGATGTCGATATGGCTTGCCTGATTGAGTCGGTTCTCATCAGCAAAATTTGCCTTATGCTTTGGCGCACGCTCGGCAATCAAGGCCTCAGCTTCAGCAACGGTTAGCGACGTCGGTGCCGAATTTTTGCCATAAACATATTGGCTAATAACCCGGTTCGCGAATGTATGAAAATCGAATGACATTTTATCTCTCAGTCTTCCGTATAATATGTTAGAAGAAGTGAACCGCATTTATCAAATACGCCAACGCCGTGAACTCTATTTAAATATTGTCTAATAGCGCGCCTTGCAATTGCATGACCTTTTCCAGATCTTAAAAGACCTTTCTCAAAGGAATTTTTTTCAAGCTGTTCAAGCGACTTTTTTTCACGATATCGAAATGCCTCATCGGATCGTAAAAACTCGATTTTATAATAGGCCATATAGTTAGTATACCAATCATCATATCTGTTTTTTTCTTTTCTACGAACCAGCCGACAACATCCAGGCGCTTGTTCAAGGATGGGCTTGGTCCAGTCAATAATCTGTCCGGTTTGACCCGGCCCCAAATTCGTATCAGGATCTCCGACAGCAAGTCCTATCATCTGGTTCACATCAACCGTGCATGTCGCGCGGTGAACACGAAACCCAAGAAATAAGGCAAGAACTATCAGCGTAGTGATCACCAAAACGGGCCGCTGCCCATAAATCTTATCCCAAGTTGCCCTTAAGTTCACGCCGCCATCTCCCATCCAGCAAAGCGGAATGCCGCTCCGCGCCATGCGCTTATTTGGTTGTCGTTAGCCGCCGCCGCTGCGCGGCGGCTCCGCTGTTGCCGCTCGATAATCCGCTCCTCGTTCACCGACAGCGCGTGCGCCACCCCGCGCAAGTCGAGCCCCGTGCCCTCACCCGTTGCCGGATCGAACGTCCACCCCCGCGCCTCGAACGCCGGGATCAGCATCTGCAGGATGAACGCCTGGTCGATAGGGGCCGCTGCACCCAGCAAATTCCCCGCACCCGTCGGCGCATAATCGGGATAGACCTGCCAGAGGATCTCGTTCCAGTCGGTCAGGTAATCGAGCACCGCATCGTTCGCGTTGGAGGCC
>JBOFLS010000076.1:0-2988 GCA_051657985.1 Sphingorhabdus sp.
ATACGGCGCGACATGATGCCATCTTCGCCTAGTCCGATCGGTGCAACTGCGACATCAAGGGTATGCGATTGTAAGCCCTGAAACAGCTTCTCAAGTCCGGCCTCGACCCCATCGAACTGCACATCCTCGAATTTGGTCAAATAGTCGGAAATGGCCAACCTGAGGTTGCCCGCCATCAGGGGTGAGCAGTAGCCAACCGCGATCCGGCCTTGCAGGCCGTAACTTACATTGCGAGCCGTCGTTCGCAAATTGTCGACATCGGTGACGATGCGACGGGCTTGTTCGATGAAGGGGCGACCATTCTCGGTGATCTCGGCACCACGGGTAGAGCGGTCGAACAATTTCACACCCAGACGATCTTCGAGCTGTTTGACCCTCCGGCTCAACGTGATCTGCTTCACGTTGAGCGCCGCGGCAGCGCGCGAAAAGCTCTGGGCATCCGCAGTGGTTACAGCGTACCTGAGCTGCCGTATCTCTATCGTCATTTCGATATCACCCTACGGCGACCTTGATTCCCGCAGCGTAAGCAGCAAACACAATATCCTGCACGGCTGTGCCGAAAGATTTGTACACCGTGATCTCGCTCGACATGTTCTCGTTTGCCTTGGATTCCCAAATGCCGAGCAACCGCTTAGGCCCACTTTTTCCTAATGCGCGAAGCCTGAGATACTCCGCACAATGGGTTGGGAAGGCATCCAGGTCATCGGTGTAGCAATCGACTCCATCAAGGATGTCGGCGTCGAGTTCAGCGCAATCGGCAGTATGAGCGCCGATCGCATTGATATGCGTCCTATGCGAGAGCCATGCACGATCAACGACTGGCTCTGCCGACGAAGTAGCAGTGCAAATGACGGACGCGCTGCTAACCGCCACCGCGGCCTCACACGCGCGAAGGCGGACTTCAGGAAGCTCGCCGGCGACACTGTCGACCAATCGCTGTGCCGCCGCGCTGGATCTGCCGGACACAAAAATCTCTTTTGGTTGGAATAGCGCACCGAGCGTTCGAACATGCCAGTGCGCCTGGTCTCCGGTTCCGATTATGGCGATTTGATCGGTCAGGTCTGGAGCAAGGTGCTGCGTTGCATAGGCTGTCATGGCGGCCGTCCGAATTCCGGTGAGCAAATTGGCATCCATCATGGCCAACAGCTCGCCTGATTCCCCGGAATAGAGCTGGTAAACGCCAACGTGGCTTGGTTTTCCAATCTGAGCATTATCGGGGAATATGTTGATGACCTTCAGCCCCAAAAGGGCTGGATCGCGCAGAACCAAAGGCATGATCCCGAATTTCGCGCCCGAAGGGTTTACAGGATGGAATTGACGTTCTGGACGAAAATATCGGTCCGGGCATCCCCCCAACCGTGCCGCGATCGCAGCCAGTTCCAGGGCAATGGGAGCTGTCAGCGTCTGAATCAGCTCCACGTTGCCGATCATCCTCATTGAAGGGGGACCACCTTGCCTGCCTTCCAAATGGAATGGATCGCAGATGAGTCCTCATGCAATAGGCTTAGATCCTCAAGCGGATTTCCATCGACAACCAACAAATCGGCAAATGCGCCAGGTTTGACGCACCCGAGCTGCCCTTCCATGCTCAAGATTTCAGCGTTGACTGCTGTCGCGGAATTGAGAACTTGAAACGGCGTTTCGCCCTGGCCGCGAAGACGAAACTCATCCCTTTGATGCTTGTGCATTGGGCCGAGCAAGTCAGTTCCGAAGCCAAGTTTGACTCCAGCTTCCCGGCAGAGGCGGATTGCGTCCAGCCCTTTGCTGGCGACCTCTTCCAGCTTGTCGAGAAGGTGCTGCGGGGCACCATCCTCTGCGCCGCTTCGGCGGAAGGCCTCATAAGTCGCAAGGGTTGGAACAACAAAGGCACCCGCCTTCGCGACATCTTCTGCCGCGGCGCTATCAATCAAGTTTCCGTGCTCGATCGTCCGGACCCCGAGCCGGACCGCACGGCTGATTGTCTCGGCCGTATAGGCATGTGCCGCGACGTAAACTCTGCGCCGTCGGGCCTCATCGACAACAGCAGCAATTTCATCCTCTGAGAATTGCAACATCCAGATCGGATCGCTGGGCGATGCAATTCCACCCGATACAAAGATTTTCAGGTGATGAGCACCTTTACGCAACGATTCTCGCGCCGCTTTCCGGATGGCATCGACACCATCAACGCGCTCGGCAAGAATTCCGCGCCCAGCGCAGCCACAGAGTGACTCATCCTCATGGGGAGCTCGAATGTCACCATGGCCGCCTGATTGGCTGAACGCCCGCCCGCAGTAGAACAGCCTCGGCCCCTGGATCCAGCCCTCCTCCAAAGCCCGCCATAGACCATAATCTCCACCACCGACGTCGCGCACTGTCGTGAAGCCCCGCCGAAGTGCATCTTCCATCAGATGTCGGCCGCGCTGCGCGAGGTAGGTTGGAGGCAGTTTTTCCAATTTCACGAAATCAATATCCGACGCATAGGCGTGGAAGTGTGCATCGATCAGGCCGGGCATGACCGTGCGGCCATCGATATCGACGCTATGATCGAATGCCTCGCCAGAATTCACAGGATCGATCTGAAGAATCCGATCATTCTCAATGAGAATCGACTTTGGCTCACTCAGTCTGTCATGTGTCCCATCGAAAATGCGCGCATTACGCAGTAGCGTTCGTGACATTTGCCTTCCTCGTCATGTGCAACACCGCCGCACCAGCTGCGGCTCCAAGAAAACCGTCGAATGCCGAAAAGCCGGTCAATCCAACACCAAACCATTCCGAAGCGCAGCCACAGGCGATTCCGAAGCACCAAACGATCAAACTCGGCCACTGCCAGGCTTTTGCCTCTAACTGCGGTTGGCGAAATAGCCCTGCATCAATGAGCAACGCAGCGGCGGGCGGGAAAATGATCCCTAGGATCACAAGAAAGTTCACAAAGAAGCTGTCGGCACCGGCGAGGGCCATGCCCATGCCGACAAGCATGGTTGCAATGGCGATGGACCTGAACGA
>JBOFLS010000077.1:0-17156 GCA_051657985.1 Sphingorhabdus sp.
TCAGGAATTGCGCTGCCGCTTCTTCCGCATCGCCGCCGATTTCGCCGATCATGATGATCGACTTGGTAGCTTCGTCAGCCAGAAAAAGTTCCAAAACGTCGATGAAGTTGGTGCCGTTCACCGGATCGCCGCCAATGCCGACCGCGGTGGTCTGGCCCAGGCCTTCATTGGTGGTCTGGAACACCGCTTCATAGGTGAGGGTTCCCGAACGCGAAACGACGCCGACCGAGCCAGCTGAGAAGATGCTGCCCGGCATGATGCCGATCTTGCACTCGCCCGGCGTCAGCACGCCGGGGCAGTTGGGGCCGATCAGACGGGATTTGCTGCCGACAAGCGCACGCTTTACTTTCACCATGTCGAGCACGGGAATGCCTTCGGTGATGCAGACGATCAGCGGCACTTCGGCATCGATGGCTTCCAGTATCGAGTCCGCAGCAAATGGCGGCGGCACATAGATAACGCTGGCATCGGCGCCCGTAGCGTGGACGGCTTCCGCCACCGTATCGAACACCGGCAGGTCGATATGCGTCGTCCCGCCCTTGCCCGGCGTAACCCCGCCAACCATCTGCGTGCCATAGGCAAGCGCTGCCTGCGTATGGAAAGTGCCGGTATCGCCGGTCATCCCCTGAGTGATGACCTTGGTGTGTTTGTTGACTAGGATGGACATCTATTTAACCGCCTTTTGCTTTTCTCTCGATTTCTCAGATTGGGCTATCAGCCACACTAAGCCGCCAACAACCAAACTAACGCAATTCACCAAGCCCCAATAGAAAGCCAAAATTCCTGCACCCAACATGGCCGGGCCTGACGCCTCATTGTCCATCAACATCATCGGTGCAACAAATGGTACAAATATGCTGATGGCATGAAGCAAGCCCCAAGTTTTCCAAAGCCGAAAACAAGCTATCGCGGTTATGATCAAAATCCAAAGCGCGGTAGCAAAGAGGAGCACTTCCCAAGTCACTTCAAACTCGGATCAATCTTCTTGCAGGCCACCAGCAGCTCTTTCACGGCCTCAACAGACACGTCGAAATTCTTCTGCGCCTTTTTGTTGAGCGCAATTTCGACAATCCGTTCCGCACCGCCTGCGCCGATCACCACCGGCACACCGACATAGAGGTTCTTCACCCCATATTGGCCGGTCAAATTGACCGCGCAGGGCAGCAGGCGCTTCTGGTCGCCCAGATAGGCCTGCGCCATTTCGATCGCGCTGGTTGCGGGCGCATAATAGGCCGAGCCGGTTTTCAGGAGCGCGACAATCTCGCCGCCGCCGCTGCGGGTGCGCTGGACGATGGCGTCGATGCGCTCCTTGGTCGACCACCCCATTTTGATCAAGTCGGGGATGGGGATGCCCGCGACGGTCGAATATTCGATCACCGGCACCATCGTGTCGCCGTGCCCGCCAAGCACAAAGGCGGTGACATCGCGGACCGAGACCTTGAATTCCTCGGCCAGGAAATGGCGGAAACGCGCGCTGTCCAAAACGCCTGCCATGCCGACCACCATATTGTGCGGCAGGCCTGAAAATTCACGCAACGCCCAGACCATCGCGTCGAGCGGGTTGGTGATGCAGATCACGAAAGCCTTGGGGGCATATTTCTTGATGCCTTCGCCAACCGCCTTCATCACCTTCAGGTTGATGCCGAGCAAATCGTCGCGGCTCATGCCGGGCTTGCGCGCGACACCGGCGGTGACGATGCAGACGTCCGCGCCCTTGATATCCTTATAGCTGTTGGTGCCTTTCAGCGACACATCAAAGCCTTCGACCGGCCCGGCCTGCGCCAGATCGAGCGCCTTGCCCTCAGGCATGCCCTCGGCGACGTCGAAGAGGACCACGTCCCCCAATTCCTTTGCTGCTGCGAGGTGGGCGAGCGTACCGCCGATCATGCCAGCGCCGATCAGCGCAATCTTTTTGCGGGCCATGAACTGTCCTTCCTTTGGGCCTGTTACCATGGCGGCGGATGCGCCACGGTCTTAAGGGAATTGACAAGCGCGTTAAGCCGATTTGCGCCTATGGACAAGCCTATAAAAGCCTTTAGTTAAAGCTTTTTATGATATCAGTTCGCAATAGCGATAGAGATTATGTTTTTATGTGATGGATACGCATTGATGATCTATTTGAGCCTGGATATTAGAAAATTTGGTTCACACGAAGACACCAAGAGGACATTGCGCGAAGCGCAACTATATTTTCAAATAGCAAGGCAGGGCAAATCTGATTTTGATAATGGCTTCGCTCGAAGATCTTCTTCGTGTCTTCGTGTGAAATAATTCAATACTGTTTCCCTGTGCCAACCCCCATTCATCAGCAGCAATCACCGCGGCCCGTGCCCCTCGACCAAATAATCTTCGGACTGCATTTCAATCAGGCGTGAAACGGTGCGTTCGAATTCGAACCTGCCGTCGCCTTCTGGGTAAAGTGCATCGGGGGCAGCATCGGCCGCCGCAAGCAGTTTTACCCGATATTCGTAAAGCGCATCGATCAGCGTTACGAACCGTGCGGCCTCATTGCGGTTATGCGGCCCTAATATAGGAATGCCGACGATGATTACCGTATGGAACCGCCTGGCAATCGCCAGATAGTCCGCTGCCCCCCGGGCTTCGGCACAAAGGCGCTTGAAGGAAAAGACTGCAACGCCTTTTAGCGCCTTGGGCACATGCAGCATCCGCCCGCCCCCGACATCAAGCTCCAGCGTTGGCACATTGGCCCTGTCTTCGGGTGGATAGTCGGTCAGGCGAAAGAAAGTCTGGCTCAGCTCTTGCGTAGCCTCAGGCCCATTGGGGATAAGCCAGGTGCGTGCTTGCCCCAGCCGATCACGTCGGTAATCGGTCGGTCCATCCAGCACCATGACGTCAAGGCGCTGTTGAACCAGTGCAATGAAAGGCAGGAAAAGCTGGCGGTTTAGGCCGTCCTTATACAGATCATCAGGATGGCGGTTCGATGTGGTAATCACCGTAACGCCGGCATCGAACAGCCCGGCAAACAGTCGCGACATGATCGCGGCATCGGCCATATTGTTGACGACCATCTCGTCAAAGCAAAGCAGCCGGGCTTCATCGGCCAGTGCCACTACGACAGGGGGAATGGGATCACCCTCTTCCTTTGCCCGCTCCACCTTAAGCCGCGCATGGATATCGAGCATGAATTCATGAAAATGCGCCCGGCGTTTGCGGTTGATCTGCACGCTATCGAAAAACAGGTCCATCAGCATCGATTTTCCGCGCCCGACCCCGCCCCATAGGTAAAGCCCGCGCACCGGATCGGGCTTCTTGCCCAGAAACCTCCAGATGGTACTTCCACGAGGGGGGACTGCTTCAAGCTGCGACTGGATATCGGCCAATTTGGCGGCTGCTTCCGCCTGATCGGGATCGGCTTTTAGCTCGCCGGCTGCAACCAGCGCCTGATATTGGAACCTAACGTTATGCATCGATAGCGGGTGAGTGTTTCACGCGAAGCCGCGAAGCCGCGAAGAAAAAGGACGTCGCCCCTGCGTAGACAGCGGCCGCTACAAAGGTTGCACTATGTTTCGAGCGGCCCCTGCCTGCACAGGGGCTATGTATTAGATTATAAATATTGCGCGTCTTCGCATCTTCGCTTGATAATATCATTTAGCCGACGCTTTACGAATAGTACCGGAAAAAGCCGCGACGATATGCTCGTCCCCATGCCCCTGCACCACCATACCGCGCAGGAAGATCAACCGTTTAGTCTCACGCACTTGTTCGACGACGGCATCCAGAGGTTCGTTTATTCTGCCGCCACCGACAAATTGCGTTGAGAGATCGAGGGTTACCGAAAAACCGGCATTCAGCGAACCAAACTGATGCGCGGCCGCAAATAAAGCCACGTCAATTAACGCCAACGTCACGGCGCCATGTACATTATCGCCTAAATTGCTATGCTTGCGCGTGGGATGCATTCGTACCCTTGCACAGGGACGACTATCGGCAAGTGGAGCCTCCAACCTGACTGATAGCGGTTCGATAAAAGCGTTAAACCGCGTTTGATCGTTCAGATTCCAGCTGAGCCAACCATCATTCAGAGCTTCCGCATCGAAATGTCCGGCACGGCGCGGCTCTTCTATGCCATCGTTCAAATCTGGCGCTCCGCCAGCATCTTCTTGGTTTCGGCAATCGCCTTTGCCGGGTTCAATCCCTTGGGGCAGGCATTGGCGCAGTTCATAATCGTGTGGCAACGGTAGAGACGGAACGGATCTTCCAGATCGTCGAGCCGCTCACCCGTCATCTCGTCGCGGCTGTCGGCTAGCCAGCGGTAAGCTTGTAAAAGAATCGCCGGGCCCAGGAACTTGTCGCTGTTCCACCAATAGGATGGGCAACTGGTCGAGCAGCATGCGCACAGGATGCACTCGTAAAGCCCGTCGAGCTTGTTGCGGTCTTCCGGGCTCTGCAGCCGCTCTTTACCCGAAGGCGTCGGAGTGACCGTCTGCAACCAAGGCTTGATCGAGGCATATTGTGCATAGAAATGTTTGAAATCGGGAACAAGGTCCTTGATCACTTCCATGTGCGGCAACGGGGTGATTGTCACTTCGCCCTTGCAATCTTCGATCGCAGTCGTGCAGGCCAGACCGTTTTTCCCATCGATATTCATCGAGCAGGACCCGCAAATCCCCTCCCGACAGGAACGGCGGAAGGTGAGCGTCGAGTCTTGCTCCCCCTTCATCTTGATCAGCGCATCGAGCACCATCGGACCGCAGCTATCAAGATCGACCTCGAAATTGTCGTAACGCGGATTGTCGCCGTTATCGGGATCATAGCGGTAGATCTTGAATTTCTTGATACGGCCGGTCGACTTGGCGGCATATGTCTGACCCTTGCGGACCTTGCTGTTCTTGGGAAGGAAAAAGTCGGCCATGGTTCTCAATTTCTAAAAGGTTCGGTCAAAGCCCTAACTCAAGCGGACCAGCGCGTGCAATTGCATTTTTCAACAATCGGTTAAACTCGAAATCAAGCAGCTGGTCAGCTTTTCAGCATTAACCCGCGCCGGATCAGGCTTTCGGCGACAATGGTTTCGATCAAATCTTCTTGGGTCCAGCCCATCAATACGGCCGACCGGCCATAAACTTTTTGCGACCACAAATTGCATTGCAGATTAACTTCCAGCAAATTGACCTCGCCTGTTTCCTCGTTGAAACGGAATTCGAACCGGCCAAAATCGAATGGACGGAAAATTTCGGCAAGCGTCACCGTCATGGCCTTGATCCTGTTCCATGCATCGTCGCCTTCGAACGGAACCAGCGTATATTTATGTTCGCGCTCCACCAGATCGCGTTTCTCGGCATGGGTACGCAAATGCGAGGGATCGGTCTGCTTGAACAGCATTGGCGGCATTACGAATGGCGCGCCATCCTTGAAAATCACCGGAACCTCGACATCGCTGCCGTTCATAAAGGGTTCGACGATGACGTCATGACCCTCGGCGTGAATGGCAAGCACCGCCGCCTTTACACCTTCCCAGCCGCGCGCATCGCCGATGCCCCAGCTGGCCGAGCTGTTGTTAGGCTTGATAACGAAACGGTCGCCCACGGGGCAGCGCGCTTCTTCGACAGGGGCGCCAGCACGGTAGACTGCCCAGTCGCAGGTTGGCACCCCCCGCGCAACGCCTTCCAGCTTGGTCAAATGCTTGTCGTCGGCCAGCCCGCGCAGGATCGGATTGGCGCCCAGATAGGGCAGCCCCAGCCGTTCGCAAAGCAGCGGGCAGAGCATTTCCGAATTGAAGAAGCCGCCGCGGTTGAGCATCGGCCAGACGAAATCGACCCCCGGATCGGTGAACAAGGCGTCATAAGCATTGGCGACACTCAGTTTTTCAAACAGCCCCGACAGGATCGTCTTCATTTCATAATGATAAGGCGAATGGTTGCCGTCGGCGCTGTGCAGGCTGCCGTCGCCCAGTGCATGCTTGGCGATGAAAAGAATGCGCAAATTCTTGCGGACATCGACGCTGAGACGGGTGGGTTCGGTCATTTTCTTAGTCCTTGGTCTTCTTCGCCGCCGCTCATAGCCGGTTCGCCGATTTTCGCAATTTCCTAATTGGCGCGGCGGGGCTATAGCGCCGTTGCCCTGCAGGAAAGAGGAGGCCGGTCAAGCGCTTATGAAAATCACCGAACTGGCCGACTGGATGACAAGAGGGGGTGATGCGCGCATTGTTCTCGATCCTCGAACCGGACTCAACCGCTATCATAGCGCGCCCTATCCTCGCGATATCTTGGCCTTTGCTTCGTCCACCGCGAACGACCTAAGCGCCGATGCGATGGCTTGGCTCGAGGCGGAGATCGGTGCAGGTGCCGATGTATTGAATACTGGGTCAGCTTATGCGTCCTATCTTGAAAAGCTGCGCGACAGGGTACGTGACGTCTATCGATTGCCTGGCGAAACCGATATCTTCTTCGCTCCATCAGGTACCGATCTCGAATATGTCGCCTTGCTAGCGGCAGCCGGTCGGAAGCCGGCAGGCATTGCGAACCTTCTGCTTGGCGCGGATGAGGTCGGTTCGGGCTGCATCCATAGTGCTGCCGGTTGCTATTTCGCCCATGAAACCGCCTTGATTGCGGATGTAAGTCCGGGGCAGGAGATTGCCGGACTGCCGCCGATCGTAATGGGCGATTTTCCTGTGCGGAATGCGCAAGGAGAGGCTTTCGACAGCGCGACGCTAACCGGCCAGATGGAAATTGCCATGGCCAAGGCGCTGGATGAGAATCGCCTGCCGCTCGTCCATATCGTTCATGGATCCAAGACCGGTCTGGTTCTGCCGCATCTGGACGATATTGATCGCTTGCAGTCGCGCTTTGGACGGAATGCCCTCTTCGTCGTCGATGCCTGTCAGGCGCGGATTACGACGCAGGCAATTCACGACTATCTGAAACGCAGGATCATCGTTTTCCTTACCGGATCGAAATTCATGGGTGGCCCGCCTTTCAGCGGCTTTGCGTTGCTGCCGCATGATGTCGTTAGGGACGCTGCGCCGATGGCCTGCGGAATGGCCACGGTGTTTCGGCGCGCCGAAATTCCCGTCAGTTGGCCGGGACGTGAGGCGATGGAGGACAGCGGAAACGCCGGTCTAGCGTTGAGACTGGCTGCTTCGCTGTTCGAACTTGATCGTTTTCAATGTCTTACAATTGATCGGGTCGCGCGCGTGGTGACACTGTTCAATCAGGCTGCAGACAGACTGGCCGATCGGTTAAAAGCGCGCAGGGTTGCTGCAGTACCTGCCGAGGATGTCAAGGAGATACTCGAACATCCTATCGAAATGCAGACATTGGTTACACTCGATCTGTGTCATGATGCCAATGGCACCGCGAGCCGGAATATCGATTTCGATGCTGCGGTTGCAATCCACAAGGCGATGACATCGGATGGAGTGCGTCTTGGGCAACCCGTGCGCTGTGTAAGGCTGGCGGATGGACGATGGGGGGCAACGCTTCGTATCGGTCTTTCTATGCCGCAGGTGGTCATGCTGGATAAGATGGATGATCAGAAGATCGACATATGGTTATGCGCTGCAATGGACAAGATTGCCTCGGCACTCCAACCGCGCCTGAATACCAACTAAGCCGCGCGTAATCTTTCCAGAAAAGCGCGGCTTGTACCCCGTAGTCCGTAGGCCTGCTCTTCAAGCCTCGTCATCACCATATGCATTTCGTCTGCAAGTTCGCCGACTCTTTGTGCCACGTGGTTCACGTCATTGCTATAATTCTTGACTTGAACGGCATCCTGCGCCGCAGACAGGGCGTTTTCGGTGATGTCACGTGTGGCGGCTTGTTGTTGCGATATGGCAGCTGCAATATTGCTGGCCCCATCTTGTACATGCGCCATCCGGCCTATGATCGATTCGACGATGCCAACCGCATCCTCCATGCGGTTGCGGATCAACTCGACCGTTTCCGATACCGAACCGATTGCACCATGCGTTTGACTGGCAAGCGTTTTCACTTCCTGGGCGACAACGGCAAAACCCCGCCCGGCTTCACCGGCACGCGCCGCTTCGATCGTTGCATTCAAAGCGAGCAAGTTGGTTTTGCTTGCTACATCCTCGATGACTGCGGCAATCGATTCAACTTTCTGCGTATCTTGCGCGAGCGCACCTATCGCCGCGCTGCTTTCTCGACTGCTTCCCTCTGCAGCACGCGAAGCCGCAAGCTGGGCATCGATCTGGTCGCCGATTGCACTCGCGGCGTTACTAAGCTGGCGAGCCGCAGTTGCAACGGTTTGGATGGCTGTATCCATGCTACCCGCCATGTCTGCCATGGCATCGGAGCGTTCACGCGTTTGTGTGGCGATAGTCGCCAGTTGCTGCGCCGATTCACCTACGGCATTGACTGCAGAACCGACTGCATCGACCGTCGAATGCACCGATTGTTCAAAGTCCGCCGCCAGATCCTGCATCAATTGATGTCGTTTCCTTTCTGCTTGTTCACGTTCTTCGAAACGAACCTTTTCGGCTTTTAACTTTTCATCGCGAAGCGCTGTCAGTCGTTCCTGTTCCTGTTCGTAAAATTCGGCGCGAGCGTATGCGAAATTGCGCGCATCTTCGATGGAACGAACAAAAGCGCCCCATTGACGCATTGAAATCAATAAAATTCCACCAGCATAAAATGCGGTTGCAACATAAAAATACCATGGAAGAGACACCTCGGACAGCGCAGGCCCGATAATTCCGCCAGCGGCTACAATCAAAAGCCACAAAAACATGGCGGGCGGCATACATAAAAAAGTGACTGCACCTATACCGATCAATGAAAAGGCAATCGAACTTGCAATCACATGTTCGATGTTGCCAGGCACGCTCCACAGATCGCAGATCAACCCGGCCCAGCATAGCGAACCAATGGCAATATGTTCCATAAATCGTTTGCGAATACGTAGCAGCGCAAAACCGTTTTCATCCGCATTCTGATCATAATCTTTCAAAATATGGTGCAGCCGAAAAATGACTATCTGCGACATGATCAGAATTGGTCCGCCAAACAGGCTGAAATAGGGGGTAATTAGCTGCCACATCAAAATCATGGCGCTGAAATAAAAAGCAAAAGCGGTAATCAGAATCGCGATATTGGCACCGATTGCGGCCTGCAATTGTGCATGCAACATAGTCGTATCGCCAGATAAGGATGTCTGACGAAACAGCGCCCATTCGCCTTTCAGATCCGAAGCGAAAGTGAAAAGATCACGATATTTACTAAATCTCGACATGACGTATTCCGATAAGCATCAGGAACCATCTATGCCTCAATAATGTAAAACATACGTTAACCATGCAAGGCAACAATATGAAGGGCCGCACGAAAAAGGGCGGTGCCGCATGGCCCGCCCTTTTTGCAACATCGGATAAAGAAGTTTAGCGTTTTGAGAACTGGAAGCTCCGGCGGGCCTTGGCCTTACCGTATTTCTTGCGCTCAACAGTACGGCTGTCGCGGGTCAGGAAGCCTTCAGCTTTCACTGCGCTGCGCAGCGCGGGCTCGAATTTTGACAGTGCCTGGGCGATGCCATGCTTAACGGCGCCGGCCTGCCCTGAAAGACCCCCGCCCTTGACCGTGACCATCACATCATATTGGCCGACACGTTCGGTGATGCCGAACGGCTGATTGATCACGAGGCGCAACGAAGGACGTGCGAAATACACTTCCTGATCGCGTCCGTTGACAACGATCTTGCCGGTGCCTGGCTTCAGCCAGACGCGGGCAACGGCATCCTTACGGCGACCGGTTGCATAGGCACGACCCTGGGCGTCGACTTCCTTCTCGCGCAGCGGCGCTGCAGGTGCTGCGGGGGTTTCGGTGCCGAGCGTTTCGAGCCCGGCAAGGCTATCTACGGTGTCGGACATTTATGCACCCACCTTGTTCTTGCGGTTCATGGAAGCGATATCGAGTGCCTTGGGTTGCTGCCCTTCGTGCGGATGCTCGGTACCGTTGTAAAGATGCAGTGCGCGCATCTGCTGTCGACCCAGCGGCCCGCGCGGAACCATACGCTCGACGGCTTTTTCCAGGACGCGCTCGGGGAAGCGGCCTTCCAAAACCTTGGCTGCCGTGACTTCCTTGATGCCGCCGGCATAGCCGGTGTGACGGTAATAGACTTTATTGCCCAGCTTTTTGCCAGTAAATTTCACCTTGTCGGCATTGATAACGACAACATGGTCGCCGCAATCGACATGCGGCGTAAAGCTCGGCTTGTGCTTGCCGCGAAGGATATTGGCGATAATCGACGCGACGCGGCCGACAACCAGACCGTCGGCATCGATGATGTGCCAATCTTTCTGGACGTCCTGCGGGCGGATCGACTTGGTGACTTTGGACAGCGTTTTCATGGCTGTTGATCGAACCTCCAAAATTGGATTTTGCCAATCATCGCTCTTATCGCGATTCGGCGGATGCAGGCTATTGGCGTTTGAATGGCGCATAGTCAAGCAAATGCGCCTGTTTCGAGACGGGTAAAATAATACCCTAAGAGTTGGTCTCGTTTTTCACCCATGAGGCAAAGGCAGGGTGAGCCACCTCTGCATTCCAGGCGAGTACTGCCGGGACCTTGTGCCGATGCAGCTCCGCGATTCGCGTCATCGCTTCGTCACGCCGCGCATATGAGGTTTTGAAAAGCACTGGATGCTCTTCCGCAGTTTCCACCTCGCCTTCCCAACGATAGTGCGAAATCACCGGCGCGAAGCGGTTGGCGCACGCGATAAGCCCTTCAGCGAGAAGCGCGCGGCAAACATCATGCGCCTCCCCCGCGCTTGGAAAGACCACATAGATCAGTGTCGGTTGCGTCATGCCCCACCCCCCTTTCAGTCGCGCCTAAAGCTTAACCGGTGCGCGCCCCACACAGTCGTTGCGACCACCAGCGCCCCTACCGCCTGATGCAGAACCGCAAGCACGATGTTCATTCCCGTCATTACCGTAGCAATTCCTAACAATATCTGCGTTCCATATGCTGAATGGATCGCGATTGAAATGTCTCTTGCTCCCGTCTTTTTCACGCGCTGCGCCATCAACACCAGCGCCACCACCACCACCCATGCCCACCAGCGATGGATGAAGTGCGTTAGAAAAGGATCATGCGTGAAAGCAAACCACGCACCATGGCCCATATCAACGCCTTCGGGATAGAACCGACCGTTCATCAGAGGCCATGTATTCGACACATAGCCCGCGTTCAGTCCGGCAACCCAAGCCCCCAAAAGCAATTGAAGGAATAGCACCAGCAATATGGTTAAGGCAAAGCCCGTCAACCTTGCAGGCCTGGACTGACCGTCGCGCGCCAGCGCTTTCAGATCGAGCGCGGTCCAGACCAGTCCCCCCAATATCGTCAATGCGATCAGAAGATGCGCGGCCAGACGAAAATGACTGACATCGGTGCGTGTCTCCAGCCCCGATGCTACCATCCACCAGCCAATACTCCCTTGCAATCCGACCAACAGGACAAGGGCAAAGAGGCGCAGCGTATAGCCCTTGGGCAATTGCCCGCGCCACACCAACCAGAAAAAGGGCAATGCGAGCGCAAGGCCGATCACGCGACCGAGCAGGCGGTGCACCCATTCCCAAAAATAGATGAACTTGAATTCGGCAAGCGTCATCCCCGCCGGACCGTTGATCTGGATATATTCCGGGATGCGTTTGTATTTTTCGAACTCAGCGATCCATTGGGCTTCGTTCAAGGGCGGGATCGCACCGATCAGCGGTTTCCATTCGGTAATCGAAAGCCCGGATTCGGTCAGCCGTGTAATCCCGCCGACGATGACGATCATAAAGACGAGCAGGGCGACAAAAAGCAGCCAATTGGCCAAAAAGCCGGGGTGCGATTCCGAATCGTCGGATCGGTATCGATCGATAGTTTTATCCATGACGACCATATGCGCAGCGTCAAAACCTCGTGCAAGCTTGCTTTTTTGCATACCTATGCGTTGTTTTTTGCAATTAACTATCAACAGGATACAGCGCGTTACATTTTTTTACGCGTTGTGATAGTTCCAGTAAAAGTCTTTTTACGGTATAAGCGACATATCGTTTGCACGTCACGCAATTTTATTACGGCAGGTGATCGAACTTTCTTTGGTGTTGGATTTATATGAGCGGCATGATCGGTGGCTCGCTTTCGAGCGTGCCAAGAGAACAGATTATTGATTTCGAATGCGCTGAGCTTCGGCGCGTTCCTTTTCAAGATTCGCTCTATCTCTGGGTAAAGGGGCATTTACCCGGACCAGGCTATGAGGCGCGGCTTGCCCCGCGTTTCCATCACGGCCGTCCAGATTATTGGGATATTGAGGTTGCGGCGATTGCAACGCCGTTTTCCGCCGAAAACATCGATAAGGGTTCGGTTGATCTGCAGTTCGAACGTTCGGTCCCACTGACCGGCATCACCGGATATCGGGGGATTTCGGTGATCGGGGCAAATCAGGTCAAGCGGATCGAAATTTCCGACGAGTCCTTTTAGGGTCGCAACTCGACGGACATGGGGAAGGGGCAGGCCGGAGCGCCGCGACAGCAGCGCCACCTCAACAACGGCCTGCCCCCGAACCCTCTATTTTTGCAGGGGCATGAATGGGGGAAATCAACGGGGGACTTCGGCGTCGAGTGCCGGAGACGCATCAACTGGGAGCCGCGCGATTTGGGGATCGCGCGGCTTTTTTCGTTTTTGGTGCCAAGATAATTTCCTATGGATTCTAAGCCTCGGGAGGCGCCTTGAATAAGGAGAAGAATATCCTGTGCTAGATATGGCTGTCAAAAAGCTCATCTAGAACAATGCAAGAACATAAGCTAAGTGTCTGAGCTTCCAAACTATTAGGTCCAGCTGGGACTTATGATGGCAAGTGTGGGAGTCTATCTGTCTTAACTTGCAAAACAACAACGCTCGTCATTCGCGTAGTGCCGAAGGCGGATCGCGGCCTAGCGCGAGAATGACGACGATATCGTAATTAGGGTCCGGACCCTAAATTCCTTATATCCTGAATTCTCACAGTCTTAAGTCCTGACGCTAGACCACTTAAGCCCGCATCAGCCTTTGAGCGGATCAAGCCACATTCCTGGCATTCGAGCCGTAGCTGACATCAAACACTTCGCCGGTAACTTTGGTTGTAGCAGAACCGGCAAAAAACAGGATGGCTTTGGCGACATCTACCGGCTCGACATGCCCAAAAGCTAACGGATTGCCCGGCATCAGCATCGCCGAAAGCTTGTCAAAAGTCGGATTGGGGTCATCCGGCATCATTTTTTTGAGGATATAGGGGTTGTCGGCCAATTTGGTGCGCGCCAGACCCGGGGCCACGACATTGCAGAGAATATTGTCGCGGCCATAGGTAACCGCTGCGCTTTTTGCAAAGCCGATAACCGCCCATTTTGTGGATGTGTAGATTGGAAATAACTCATTGCCGACGCGGCCTAAGCCGGACGAAATGTATATGATCCGGCCCGATTTCTGCTTTTTCATATGCGGCGCTGCAGCCTGTGTGGTCAAGATGACCCCGGTCACATTGATATCATAAACCGCTTTGATGTCCGCATCGGAAAACTCTTCAATGCTTCCGGCCTGCGAAACGCCCGCATTGGCAACGACGATATCGAGGCTGCCAAGCTCACTTACGGTTCTTGCCATCGCGTGGTTCAGGGCTTTACGATCCCGCACATCGCCCTTGATCGCAAGGCATTTGACACCCAACGCTTCGATACTGGCCTTTGCGGATTGCAGGTCGGCGTCGTCGGCAAGCGCATATTGCACATTCGAGACGGCTTTAGACGCGATGTCAAAAAGCACGATATCTGAACCAGCGCGCGCAAGCTCCTGCGCCGTTGCCAGGCCAATCCCGCGTGCACCGCCCGTGATAAACGATGTTTTGCCGGATAGTTCCTTTTGCGGTGCCGCAGCACCTTTGTCTTTTTGCGCCCCTACAGCAACCGCGGGCGCCGCAATGGCAGCTGCCCCAATCGCACCGACTTTCATGAAGTCACGCCGACTGGATGCTCTTTGTTGTTCCACCGAAGCTGTTTCTTTTTCTTTCGTCATGGCATTAAAATCCTTCTGTGCTGGAGAGGGCAGATAGACAGTTTTGCCGATCAAATGCCGGGAAGAACATGGCAAATGCCAGTCACTTTTCCGCATATGTAATTGACCAACAGATCGTCGCGAAAGATGGCCTTTTTCCAAGTTGTAATGTATACTACCTAACTTGCTGGACCGGTAAACGACGGTGGCATGTCATTTTATCCGAGAATTGTGCCAGATTCTCCAAGTTCGGGTGTTTTCAGATATTCGGACAGCACCCAAGGTTGAAACATTCCCTCAATCAGGAGAGACGAATGGATTTTTTGCGACTTGTTGAATTGTCAAACCGCTATAGCGCCCAGCAGGCGCAAGGGGTTCATGAGATCCCAGGTCTTTCAATTTACCGCAGGGAAGCCCCCAGCAATGAGAGCGATGTCGAAGCCTATATTTATGAACCGGTTTTGTGCCTCGTTCTTCAGGGCAGCAAATCCGCCTCGCTCAGAGATCGGGAAGTATCCCTCGAACCGGGCCATGCGCTGCTTGTCAGCCACGACCTTCCAGTCGTCTCGCGGATCATAAAGGCGAGCAAGCACGAACCCTATCTGGCGATCATCCTGGCGCTCGATCTGCAACTGATCCGCAGCCTCTATGCCGAACTTACCGAACTGCCGGTCCCCGATCCGCATGCGGATTCGTTTGCGACCGCACCAGCTGAACCAATTTGGGTCGCGCCGTTGGCCCGATATCTCGAATTGCTGGACAACCCCGTGGACGCTCGCGCCTTAGGGCCTTCGATATTGCGCGAAATCCATTATCGACTTTTATGCTCGTCGATCGGAGGCATGCTGCGAAAGTTCCTTGTCGCCGAAAGCCATGAGAGTCGTATCGCGCTTTCAATCCAGAAACTGCGGCAGGACTATCACTCAGCCATTCGCGTGGATGACCTAGCGAAAATGGTGGGTATGAGCACCTCCTCCTTTCACGAGCATTTCAAGGCTGTGACGGGTTCAACGCCCCTTCAATATCAAAAGGATCTTCGCCTGATCGAGGCAAGAGGATTGCTGACGGCATCGAAGCACACGGTTGCCCAAGCCGCTTTTGCCGTAGGCTATCAAAGCCCCCATCATTTCAGCCGCGATTACAGCCGGACCTTCGGTGTGCCGCCGAGCCGAGATTGCGGTACGGTAACCCTTGCTGCCGAATGATGGCTTTGCCCGTTTGCGCTATAAAGCCCGCCGTTCTGCTCCCCCAACAAAGCGACCGTTTAGTCGTTAACTGCATCTGCAATAACCCCCACCGTTAGCAATTGCGGCAATTCGCGCACTTTGCCCTGTGCCGGGTAGAACAGATAGAGCGGCACTCCCGATCGGCCATGTTCCCCTAGAAAACGTGCGATGGCCGGATCGCGGCGGGTGAAGTCGCCGACCATTAGGGTTATGCCTTTTTTCCTGAACAGCCTTTCGGTTTCGGCGCGGTCGATCGCGGCTGCCTCGTTGACCTTGCAGGTGACACACCAGTCGGCGGTGAAATAGAGGAAGACGGGTTTGCCCTGTGCGCGAAGTGCGGCAAGACGTTCTCCATCGAACGGTTGGCCATGAAGTTCGGTGGGTCCGGCGGCACGTTCCGCTTCGCCCGGTAGCCAACGGACCGCACCTATATAGAGCAGCGCAATTGCGGCAAGCAGGGCGGGTCCGGCATAGCGCATCCGGTCCGCATTGCTGCGGTAGAACCATAAGACAAGCAAGAGGCCCGCAGCCGAGGTTATTGCGATCCATAGCCCGGCACCGCCTGCCTGCCGCCACAGTAGCCAGCCCAGAGCAAGCGCGGTCAGCGCCATCGGTACCGCCATTGCCCTGCGAAACCCATTCAGCCAAGGACCGGGGCGGGGGAGTATTGCCCTGAGCCTGGGAATATAAGCGATGGCAAGGAAAGGAAGCGCGATGCCGAGACCCAAAGCGGCAAACAGCAGCAACGCTTCGGCAGCGGGCAGCAGCAGCGCCGCACCCAGCGCTGCCGCCATGAACGGGCCGGTACAGGGCGTGGCGACGATGGCGGCCAGTACCCCCGTCCAGAAAGATCCGCTCACACCCGCACGCCGCGTCAGCGCATCGCCGCCGCCGAAACCGCGCAGTTCGAACAGACCGGCAAGGTTGGCGGCGACCGCGACCATCAGCAACAGCAGGAACAGGACGAACGCGGGTTCCTGCAACTGGAAGGCCCAGCCGACCTCTTCGCCGCCCGCCCGCAGGCCGAGCAACAAGCTTCCCAATGCAAGGCAGCTGAGGATCACGCCCGCGCTATAGGCCAGCGCATCGCGGCGCGCTTCAGGTTCGTTGCCGCCCGCCTTGGCCAGGGCCAGCGCCTTCAGCCCCAGAATCGGAAAGACGCAAGGCATCAGGTTCAAAAACAGCCCCCCGGCAAGCGCGGCAAGCAAAAGCAGGGGAAGCGGGAGAAGGGGCAGGCCATCGGATGCGGCGATGCTTTTGTCATCCGCTATCAGCGGGGCGACCGCATTGCCGCCTTGGGGAATATTGCCCGGGGCGGTGCGCACCAAGAGGCCCTGACCCTCGCCGAAACGCAACAGGCCATGAACGGGACCGGCCCCGGGCAGCGCCTCGGTTTCTATTACCAGCCAGTTGCCGACGCGGCGCGCGCTTTGCGGTGCGGCGTGACGGATGCTGTCGTTGTTTGCAGCGAAGAACCATGGCCGGTCGAGTGCGGCGCTTGCAGGAAAGGGAATGGCGATGCCGTAGCGCGTGCCCTTTACGGCAAAGCGCCCCGGCTGATCGAGCGGTACGGGAAGCGCGGCGCGCCATGCATCGAAACGCGCACGGTCGGCGGCATCGATCCTGCCGTCGCCGGCACGAAGTTCCAGATCGAACGCGCCGCTTTGCGGCACGCAGATGCGGTCTGTGCAGGCCAGCCAGTTGCCCTTCACCTTGACAGGCAGCACCGTTCCCACCCGCACGGTCGGGGAGATATCGAGATCGACGAGCACCGCATGCGGCTCTTCATAGACATGGTTCATCAGCCCGCCGATCAGCAGCGGCTTGGGAACGGGAAAGCGGGGCTTGCCTGCGGTGACGCCCATGGGCAATTGCCATTCGAGTTGCAGCCCCAACCCGGCGTCGCCCGGGTTTTCCCAATAACCGTGCCAGCCGGGCTTGGGTTCGAAA
>JBOFLS010000078.1:0-12854 GCA_051657985.1 Sphingorhabdus sp.
AGGAAAGCATCATGGCAAGTGCCAAAGATATTTTGAACCAGATCAAGGAAAATGATGTCGAGTGGGTCGACCTGCGCTTCACCGACCCCAAGGGCAAGTGGCAGCATCTGACGATGTGCGCCGGCGTGCTCGGCGAAGACGAGCTGGAAGACGGCCTGATGTTCGACGGCTCGTCGATCGAAGGTTGGAAAGCGATCAACGAAAGCGACATGATCCTGCGCCCCGATCTGGATGCAGTCTGGATGGACCCGTTCAGCGCCACCCCGATGATGATCATATGCTGCGATATTGTCGAACCCTCGACCGGCGAACTTTACGCGCGCGACCCGCGCAGCACCGCCAAAAGGGCGGAAGCGCATTTGAAGGCATCGGGCATCGGCGACACGGTCTATGTCGGCCCCGAAGCCGAATTCTTCATGTTCGACGATGTGACCTTCTATGATGGTTATGATGGCTCGGGCTTCCGCATCGACGATATCGAACTGCCGACCAACACCGGTCGTTCGTACGAAACCGGCAACCTGGGCCACCGCCCGCGTGCCAAGGGCGGCTACTTCCCCGTCGCACCCGTCGACAGCGCCGTCGACATCCGCGGCGAGATGGTTTCGACCATGCTCGAAATGGGCTTGCCTTGTGATAAGCATCACCATGAAGTCGCCGCCGCCCAACATGAGCTGGGCCTGACCTTCGGTACGCTGGTGCAAACCGCCGACCGTATGCAGATCTACAAATATGTCGTGCACCAGGTGGCGCATGCTTACGGCAAGACCGCAACCTTCATGCCGAAGCCGATCAAGTCGGACAACGGCAGCGGTATGCACACCCATATGTCGATCTGGAACGGCGGCAAGCCGTTGTTTGCTGGAAACGGCTATGCTGGCCTGTCGGAAATGTGCCTCTATTACATCGGCGGCGTCATCAAACATGCCAAGGCGTTGAACGCCTTCACCAACCCGACCACCAACAGCTACAAGCGCCTGGTGCCCGGTTTCGAAGCGCCCGTGCTGCTCGCCTATTCAAGCCGCAACCGTTCGGCCTCGTGCCGTATTCCTTACGGCACAGGCGACAAGGCAAAACGCGTCGAGTTCCGCTTCCCCGACGCGCTGGCGAATCCCTATCTCTGCTATGCAGCGCTGCTGATGGCGGGGCTGGATGGCATCCGCAACAAGATCCACCCCGGTGACGCGATGGACAAGAACCTGTACGATCTGCCACCGAAGGAGCTCGAACAGGTCCCAACGGTCTGCGGTTCACTGCGCGAGGCGCTCGAAAGCCTGCAGGCCGACCATGCCTTCCTGCTTGAAGGCGATGTATTTTCGAAGGATCAAATCGAAGCCTATATCGACCTGAAATGGGACGAGGTCAGCCGCTGGGAAACCACGCCTTCGCCGGTTGAGTTTGATATGTATTACAGCTCGTAATTTAAGACGCCTTACCGCAATAAAGAAGCCCGGCGGGGAAACCTGCCGGGCTTCTTTATGTGCTTAACGCGGCCTCAGCAAACCCCTTCGGGCAGTGGCGACAAAGATGGAAAGAAGGAACCCGGCCGATATGACAGCGATGAGCCCCAGCGGCGTTGGCGCGGCGGCCAGCCCCAGCCATGCCGCCGACCCCCAGATCAGCAGCACGCCTCCAATCCCGCTAAAGGCCAAATTCCCCGCATCGCGGCTGAGCTCGCGCAACATCTCGTCATAATGTTTCCAGTCGCGGATCGATATCGCGATCAATAGCGTGAGCGCTGCAAGCAATCCGCCGAAGCCGACAAGAGGCGGAATCGAACCGCCAGGCCCGGCCAAGGGCAATGCCATCAGCGCTGCACCCAATGCGACCATGCAGATTGTCGATCCGCTCAATATGCGCCGCTGCTCTTCAATCTCTTCCGCATCTTCGACATTCAAAATATTCGACCCCAATTTTGGCGCGACCAGCCCAAAACCGACAAGCACGCCCATTAGCAGATAGACCAGGCCAGTTCCGCTCACGATCACCTGATCGGCCGCCATATTTTCGGCACCCAGAAGACCGATGCCAAAATAGCCTGCAAGCCCACCGACTATTCCACCTGACACGAGCTGGAAAATCATCTTGCGATTTTTGTTCATCTTCATCTCCGATGGAATGGGGGTCATCTCAATTTCCTTCAGCTTCCCAATGATCGACAAAAATGTCCGGCACCTGGCAGGCAAACAGCTTTGCCATGCGCAGCGCCAGCGGCAGGCTCGGATCATATTTGTCGGTTTCAACGGCGTTGATCGTCTGTCGCGAAACGCCAAGCCGCCGAGCAAGTTCGCCCTGGCTCCAGCCATGACCCTCGCGCATTTCCTTCAAACGATTTTCCATCAACGCTCTTCCCGCTTGTAAAGAGCTCTTTACAAGCACTTCGGGAAAGTGTCAAGAGTTCTTTACAGACCGCATGCTCGGTGCTTGACGCGCGCCTAAAAAGTCCCAAATCAAAACCCAAGCGCGGTCATCCCCCGACTCGCGGCCTCAAGAGGAGACACGCAATGGACAGCTATCTGCAGCATTATATCAACGGCAAATGGGTCGATTCGATCGGCGGCAAACGGCACGAAGTGATCAGCCCCTCGACCGAGGAGCCCTGCACCGAGATCACGCTCGGCACGCAAGCCGATGTCGATGCCGCAGTCGCCGCCGCGCGCGAGGCGTTCAAGAGCTTCAGCCAGACCAGCCGTGAAGAGCGCCTCGCGCTGATGGGCCGGATCGTCGAGGAATATAAAAAGCGCATTCCCGATTTCGCCAAATCGATGGCGGCCGAAATGGGCGCACCGGTCAGCTTTGCGACGATGGCACAGGCACCGGCCGGTCTGGGCGGTTTCCTCGGCACCGTTCCCGCGCTGGAAAATTTCAGCTTTACCGAACAGCATGGCAAGAACACCGTGGTCTATGAACCGATTGGCGTCGTCGGCATGATCACGCCTTGGAACTGGCCGCTAAACCAGATCGCGCTGAAGGTCGCCCCCTGCATCGCCGCAGGCAATACGATGGTGCTGAAGCCTTCGGAAGAATGCCCCGGTAACGCCGCGATCTTTGCCGAGGTGCTGGATGCGGCCGGCGTGCCGCCGGGTGTGTTCAACCTGGTGCAGGGCGATGGCCCGACCGTGGGTGCTGCAATCTCGGCGCATCCGGGGATCGATATGGTCAGCTTTACCGGATCAACCCGCGCGGGCGTACAGGTGGCAATTGCAGCGGCCCCCACTGTCAAGCGAGTGCATCAGGAACTGGGTGGCAAATCGCCTAATCTGGTGCTGCCCGATGCTGACTTCGCAGCAGTATTGCCGCCTACGGTCCAGGGTGTCCTTGTCAACACCGGGCAAAGCTGCATTGCCCCTACCCGCATTTTGGTGCCCAAGGAACGTGAGGCGGAGGCCGCGCAGCTCGTAACCACGATGTTCGAAGGCACGCAAGTCGGCGATCCGTTGCAGGAAGGTGCGCATATCGGCCCGGTTGTCAACAAAGCGCAATATGAGAAGATCCAGGGGCTGATCCAGTCGGCGATCGACGAGGGCGCGAAGCTCGAAACCGGCGGCACCGATCGCCCGGCAGATCTCAACCGTGGCTATTATATCAAGCCGACGGTGTTCTCCGGTGTTACCCCCGACATGCGAATTGCCAAGGAAGAGGTGTTTGGTCCGGTCGCGACGATCATGACCTATGACAGCCTCGAGCAGGGCGTAGAGATTGCCAACGACACCGAATATGGCCTTTCAGCCGTGATTTCGGGCGACCCGGCCAAGGCGGCCGAAGTGGCACCCAAGCTACGCGCAGGCATGGTCGCGATCAACAGCTGGGGTCCGGCACCCGGTGCGCCTTTTGGCGGCTACAAGCAATCGGGCAATGGCCGCGAGGCTGGGCTGTTTGGACTGAAGGACTTTATGGAAGTAAAAGCTATCAGCGGGCTGCCAGCTTGATGCCTGCACCACTGGTCAAGGTCGGCAATTTCCTTAAGCCCCTCCTCTTTAGACGAGGGGTTTGGGGTGGTGGCGAGTTTGAAACAAGCTCGCTCGGGCGTCGGGCCCGACCGAGCTTCACCACCCCCATCCCCTCCTCTAAAGAGGGGGGGTTTAAGTATCTGAGCCTGTTTGCTGTAACCCTTATCCTCGCAACCCCCGCTCAAGCTCAGCTCAGCAAAGCCGAAGCCAAGATGGCCGCCACCGTCGATGCCGAATACGAACGCTCGGTCGCCCTCCTCGAACGCATGGTCAGCCAGAATAGCGGCACGATGAATTTCGATGGTGTGCGCAAGGTGGCCGATATGATGCGCGCCGAACTGGAGCCGCTGGGCTTCAAGGTCGAATGGCAGGATATGAGCGCCGTCAAACGTGCGGGGCATCTAGTCGCAACCAAACAGGGCAAGAAAGGCACCAAAAGCCTGCTGCTGATCGCGCATCTCGACACGGTGTTCGAACCCGACAGTCCTTTCCAGAAATTCGTGCGCAAGACGGAAGCCGGCAAGGATGAAGCCGAGGGGCCTGGCGCTGGGGACGACAAAGGCGGGATGACGGTGATCGTATCGGCACTGCGGGCGATGCAGGCGGCGGGCACGCTGAAAGACGCCAATATCGAAATCCACATGACCGGTGACGAGGAGGATGCGGGCGATCCGATCGAAGTCACCCGCGCGCCGCTGATCGCGGCTGGCAAGCGTGCCGATATCGCGCTCGATTTCGAAGGATTGGTGCGCGACGAAGGCCGCGACATGGGTTCGATCGCGCGGCGTTCGTCGAACAGCTGGAAGCTGGAGGTTACGGGCAAAAGCGGGCACAGCTCGCTGATCTTCAGCCCGACCTATGGCGACGGCGCGGCGTTCGAAGTGGCGCGGATCGTCCACCGTTTCCGCACCGAGCTGCCCGAGCAGAATCTGACCTTCAATGTCGGGCTGATGGTCGCAGGGCAAGCGGCCGTGCTTGACGGCGGCGGCATCCGCGGCGCGGCGGCAGGCAAGACCAACATCATCCCGGGCATAGCCTATGCGCGCGGCGATTTCCGCACGCTATCGGAGGAACAGTCAGCCCGCGTCCGCGATAAAATGCTCAAGATCGTATCAGAATCCGCTCCACAGACCAGTGCAAAGCTGAGCTTCGATCCCGGCGCCTATCCGGCGATGGCGCCCACGGCAGGCAACAAGGCGCTGCTCGACACGCTGAACGGCGTCAACCGCGATATGGGTCTGCCTGAAATGCCACCGCTCGATCCGCTGAAACGCGGCGCGGGCGATATCAGCTTTGTCGCCAACGATGTCGACGGGCTGGCTGGCCTCGGCACCTATAGCCGCGGCGACCATGCGCCGGGTGAAACGGTCGATCTGGACAGCATCAAACGGCAGGCGAAACGCGCGGCAATACTGATGACGCGGCTGAGCAAAGAGAAGGCGGAGTAGGGTTTATTTGGGAGGTAATCCTACCCCCCCCATTCTTCGTCACCCCCGCGAAGGCGGGGGTCCATCACCGGAGCTTGAAGTTTTGACGGCACCGATGCTTAAATCACAAAGTCAGGAGATGGATTCCCGCCTTCGCGGGAATGACGAAGTGAGGAAATATTGCTTGCAGGGTTTTTCGAAGGCTTGAGTTTCGGCTGGAAGACACTGCAGCCGATTCAACGCACTGGACAATGATCGAGGAGGTGCTGGGCAAGGATGATGATCGCCCGGCAATCCTGCGGATCACTACCAAACGCGATGGTGACAGGATCGAAGCCTTGAAGCAGGTCGATTTTCAGGATGATGACAAGATCGAATGGCTGTCACGCAACCGCACAAAGCTGAAACTGGTTCCGTAGCAAGGCAAGGCGGGGGTGGCGCTCTACTTTGCTTTGCCGCCCTCAAATGACGAGGCAACAAGTCGGCCAAGCAGCCCACGCAAATGCGGATAATTGGCCTTATGATAATTGGTGCCTTCGCCGAATTTGGCGACCAGGCGCCGATGCACTTCGGGTAGCGCGTGATAGGGAACGCTTGGGACGAGATGATGTACGGCATGGTAGCGTAATCCTACAGGCGCCCATATTTCAGCCATGGGTCCCGGCGGGGGCACATTGACGCTATCAAGATATTGCTCGGTCACGCTTAAAACTTCGCCATCGTTTTCCCATAGATGCGCCACCAATGTACGGATCTGGTTGAGTGTCAGCGCGGCTGAAACAATGGCAAGATAGATCAGAAAAGACTTGAGGGGAATCCAGCCAAAAGCCACCGCTGAGATTACACCTATAGACCATAGGCTGGCCCCCGTTTCCATGATCAACCAGTCGCGCCGAAATGCGCCTGTCGGCATCGCGCGCCTGTAATCCGGATTGATCGCCAATGTCGAAAAACGCGCTACCGTTTCGCGCCGCACCCAGGGAATGATCAGCGATAATGGCGACAGCACCGCAAAGCGAACCAGAAAGCCGAGCGAGCCGAAAACCGCGACGATCATGAAGAAAGCCAGCTTCCAAGGCTTCATCAAGGCAAGCGGCAGATATTCCGGATCGCGCGCCGTGCCATAGCGCGTCTTCGAATGATGCTGATTATGGGTATCCTCATAGAGGAAAGACGGGATCAGCATTGGAATGCCCACCAATGCATTCCACGCCCAACGAAAACCGGGCACATGATCGCGTTTCATATGCGTGATTTCATGAATGAAACTTGCTGCGCGGTAGAGCAACAGGATAGCCAAAACCGCACCCAGCAATTGGACCGCCAACGATGATGCAGCGATCGCAGTATAGAGGGCGGCATAACCCGATACGGCCGAACCGAGAAAGTCCAGCCAGTAGATGCCGGGCCTGGCCGTGCTGAATTCGCGCGTCAGTGCGGCAGCCTCACGAATGAGATCGGTATCTTCAACCGCCTTCGCCTTGATCGATGTCACTTGATCCATGGGCATTATATAGGATGACGGTTGCAAAAGGTCACGCCCCTAGCATTGCAAAACATTCCGATCAGAGTGAGCTAGGGTCAGGACCTAAGGAAAACCGCGGCTGTCAGATGCGCAATGATTTTGGCTCAAGCAATCCGTAGCGAGCGGCCGCAGTGCCCTTATCGCAAGACCAAATCGAGAGCTTTCGCCCTGCCTTAAATCCCTATAATCTGCGAACCAACGGGTAACCGTCGACGTCTTAAAAAGCCTTTTTCAGCTGTTCGATCATACGATGAGGTTCGGGCACTTCCTCAGCCTTACTACCGACATGCGCAGATAGGCGCTGCACACGGTAATATAAATCTTCACTGGCCAGGATGAGCAGGCGCGCGTCTTGCGGCATACGGCATACCATCCAGTCGTCGGTTGCAGGTGCATAGCCCAGTTCATCCAATTTCTGAATTTCATCGGATGGATGAATTTCGCCTGCACGGATCGCCTTCTGGTTCAACAGCCAGGCAATCACATGCATCAGCCGGGTAGTAACCTTCAACGATTCGCATGAGAAAGCCACAGCCACATCCGGCGGACCGATTTCGCGCGCATTATCGCTGTCGAAATAGGATCGCGCTTCGTCGGCGAGCAGCATGGCCTCGGTGTAGAGACCATCGATCAGTTTTGGAGTGAGTTGGTATTGGGGAGCCTGCATCGCTTCCTAATGGCAAAGCGAAACCCCTGCTGTCAGCTAAATTTACCACTTTTCCACCATTATCGACCGAATGTTCGATAGCGGGACGTTAACCAAATATCGGGTTAACTCCAGAAATCCTGGATATTCAGGCGATGATATCGGGGATCAACTGATCCTCGAGCGCGCCGATTCTGTCTTTGAGCGACAATTTTTTCCGTTTCAGACGGGCAATCTGCAATTGATCGGCAAGGGGGCTGGCAATAAGTGCGGCAATGGCATCATCGAGATCGCGATGTTCTATCCGCAAGATTTCGATTTGCTGTCTGATACCGTCGTCGTTCATTGCGCCCCTGCTCTCCAAGCGTATCTTCCGCACGACGATACCCATCTGCCGCTGTTGTCGCCAGAATGAATTTCGGTTGCGGCAAAATGTATCTCTTTGTGGAAGACTCATTAACGAAAACATGATCTACTTTTCTTCTTGGCCCGGCGAGTCGGATCATAAGGCGCTCCGGGCGGCAAGCGATAAGGAGAATGCGGTGAGCGAAAATCATCTGTCGGCGATGCGACTGAAACATGCTGAACTCGAAGCCCAGCTGGAAGCGGAAGAAACCCGACCTTACCCCGACGATGATTTGATCCACCGCATCAAGAAGCACAAGCTGGCAATCAAGGACGCGATGGCTCAGGAACTGGCGGCAGCCTAATTCCCGGCTACCAATAAATTTTGCGCGACGGCACGACGGCTATCGCATGCAGTGAAACTGCATGCTAACCAAGCGGCATGGAAACAGCCGTAATCGCCGCGCGCAACATATTGACCGGACTTCACGAAGTGATGGCATCGGGCAATCACGCCCAGGCGAAGCTCAATCAGGTCGTGAACATCATCGGCGAAGCGTTGTCGAGCGAGGTCTGTTCAATATATTTGCTGCGTGACGGCGTGCTCGAACTTTATGCGACGCGCGGGCTGAACCAGGATGCCGTGCATGTTACCAAGCTGGGCTTTGGCGAAGGACTGGTTGGCACCATTGCCGACAATGTCGAAACGCTGAACCTGGACGAAGCAGCGGCGCATCCGGCATTCCGCTACATGCCTGAAACCGGCGAGGAGCGCTTTCACAGCTTTGCAGGCGTTCCCATCGTACGTTCCGAACGGGCCGTAGGTGTATTGGCTGTACAGCACGCCGATCCGCGCAGATACGAGGAAGTCGAAATAGAGGCGCTGCAAACGACCGCCATGGTCCTTTCCGAGCTGATCGCCAATGCGGATCTGATCGACGATGCCGGCACGATCGGTAGCGCGCAAAGCGGTACGGTAGTCTTGAATGGTCTACCGCTGGTATCGGGTGCCGCGGCAGGGGTTGCAATCTTTCATCAGCCCAACATTCGCATCGAACATACCGTCGCCGAAGATATCGAGGCCGAGCGCGCACGCGTCTATTCGGCGTTCGACAAAATGCGCGAACAGATTGATCGCATGGCAAACATGGCTGAATTCGGTGCTGGCGGAGAACATGAGGAGATCCTCGAAACCTACAAGATGTTCGCCTATGACGAAGGCTGGTCGCGGCGGATCAACGAAGCGATCGACAGCGGCCTGACCGCCGAAGCCGCGATCGAACGCGTGCAGCAACGCACCCGCATGCGGATGCGCCAGATCGACGACGCGCTGCTGCAGGATCGGATGCACGATCTGGAGGATTTGTCCAACCGATTGCTGCGCATCGTTTCGGGGCAAATGGGAACGGCGGCGCAAATGGGCCTCAAGCAGGATTCGATTCTGGTAGCGCGCAATTTGGGGCCTGCCGAACTTCTCGAATATGACAAGCGCCGTCTGCGCGGGGTCATCCTCGAGGAAGGTTCGCTTACCGCTCATGTCACCATCGTCGCGCGTGCAATGGGCGTACCGGTGCTAGGCCGTGTGGGCGGGGTACGCCAAACGATACGCGAAGGAGATGTGCTGCTTCTCAATGTCGATGAGAAAAACGTTATCGTCCGCCCTTCGGCACCCGTGCAGCAGGCTTTTTCGGGCGAACTTGCCGATCGGCAGAAACGCAAAGCCCGCTATGCGGCGCTTCGCGATGAACCAGCGGTAACCAAAGACGGCACCAAGGTAGCTTTGTTGATCAATGCGGGTCTACGTGACGATGCCGCCGCCATTGCGCTTTCGGGAGCGGAGGGCATTGGCCTGTTTCGCACCGAATTTCAGTTCCTGATTTCCGCCACCCTGCCCCAGCGCGAGCGGCAGCAGCGTTTTTATCGCGAAGTGCTCGATGCTGCGGGTGAAAAACCTGTGGTGTTCCGGACTATCGATGTTGGCGGCGACAAGGCATTGCCTTATCTGAAAAATGTGGTCGAGGAAGAAAATCCCGCGCTTGGTTGGCGGGCGCTTCGCCTTGCGCTTGATCAGGAAGGATTGATGAAGGCTCAGGCGCGCGCGCTGCTCGAAGCGGCTGCAGGGCGCAATTTGAACGTCATGTTTCCAATGGTTTCCGAACCCTGGGAATTCGATGCGGCCAGGGCCGTTTTCGAGGGACAGCTCGCCTATCTTTCGGCGCGTAAGAAACAGTTGCCCTCCCGGATCCGTTATGGAGCCATGCTCGAGGTGCCGGCGCTTGCCGAAATGCTGGACCTCTTGTTGCCCAAGATCGATTTCCTGTCGATCGGCACCAACGATCTGACGCAGTTCCTTTTTGCCGCCGACCGGGCAGATCCGCGCCTGGCCGAACGGTACGATTGGTTAAGCCCGGCCATTCTGCGCTTTATCAGTCGCGTCGTAACAGCCTGCGAACATCATAAGGTCGATTTGACCATATGCGGCGAAATGGGCGGGCGACCGCTGGAGGCGATGGCGTTGATCGGGATTGGAATCCGGCGCCTTTCAATTACGCCCGCGGCCGTCGGAGCGATCAAGGCCATGGTAAGGTCGCTTGATGCTGCGGCTGTGCAAAGCGAACTGGCCGATATTCTGTCAAAACCTAGTGAAAGGTTGCGCGATCATCTCACTATGTGGGCAAACGAGCATTCGGTTGAAATTGCCTGAGGGCCATCAACCGCCCGTCGCAGGTAAAGTTAATATCCGTTGACTTTCCTTGGCCCATCGGCATTGTCCACATCAATGTCCGCAAGAGACACAAAAACGGGTCTTTGGAGTGCGATTGAGTGAATGATCGCGATTTTGAAACTATGAATAGCGCCGATATGACGGATGACTTGCCCAGCGATGAAAGCGTTGGCGCGATATTGCGCAGCGCGCGTGAAAAAGCGGGGTTGTCGCTTACCGAAATTGCCAGCCGGACACGCGTACCGATCCGGCATCTGGAGGCAATCGAAGCGAGCGATTATGGCGCATTGCCCGGTTCAACCTATACGCTTGGCTTCACCAAATCCTATGCGAAAGCTTTGGGAATGGATGAAAACGCCATTACGGCCGAAATGCGCGAAGAACTGGCGCAAGGCGGTTTTCACGGGGTAACGCCACGTGCCCCTGCCTATGAGCCCACCGATCCGGCGCGCGTGCCGTCACGACCAACCGCCTGGATTGCCGCTACGGTTGCGGCTGTCGCATTGGGTGCGTATTTCATATGGCGCAGCTTTGCGCTCTCGCCCGATGCATCGACGATTGAAAAGAGCAAGACGGTTGCCGAGGCACCCATCAAGGGTGGCAACGGCAAGACAGCCCCTGCCCCCGCTGCTGCTTCCGGGGGGCCAGTGGTTATCACCGCGACCGATACCGTCTGGGTCCGAATCTATGATGCCGACAATACACGTTTGTATGAGAATGAAATGAAGGCCGGGGATAGCTTTACCGTACCGGCCAATGCCAATAATCCCATGATCGTGACGGGTCTGCCGCAGGTCCTGAATGTGACTGTGGGGGGCGTTGCTGTGCCCCCTCTCGGCACAGGCGAACAGTCGATTTCGGATGTAGGCATCAGCGCGGCTGCCTTGCTTGCGCGTCCGGCTCCAGCCAATGCATCGGCTGCAACGAAAACGGGTGCTACAGATAATTAAGATGCATTCACAAGTTTTTACACCGGTTTGGTATATTGCCCGGCCTTGGGCTTTATTCGCGATTTGGGCTAAGCTATAGACAAGGATAAGGGTACCGCCCTTCGATATGGTATGGAATTCGGATTTTCGTATGGGGAGAGAGGGGCAATGAAGCTTCGTTATATGCTTTTGGCAGGCGCATTAATTACCGCTACCCCAAGCGCACAGGCGCAGGACGCCAATGTCGAAGGTCGCGTCGTCAAGCTTGAAAAAGAGATGAAGGCCGTCCAGCGTAAGGTTTTTCCCGATGGCGCGGGCAAGTTTCTCGAACCGGAAATCATGCCCGATGCGGCAAAGCCCGCAACCACCGGATCAGCTTCGGGAACCGCAGTCAGCGATTTGATCGCGCGCGTCGATGCGCTTGAAACCCAGCTGGCAACACTCACCGGCCAGGTCGAGACGCAAGCCGCTACCATGCGTTCGATGGACAGCCGGTTGAAGGCACTGGAGGGGCAGGTTCGCGCCTTGGATACCGTGCCCGCCGCCACGACGGCAACGGCAACGGAACCGAAGCCACTGGTCGCGTCGGCAAAGCCCGCAGACCCCGTCAAACCCGCCGCCTCTGCCAAACCCGCAACGACAGCAAAGCCCAGCGCGGCTCGAACCGCCGCTGTGGCGGCAATTGGCCGGCCTTCGACCGGAGATGCGTTCGAAGACGGTTACAATTATGGCTATCGTCTGTGGGAATCCAAATTCTATCCTGAGGCACAAACGCAATTGCAGGATACAGTTGCCAAACATGCCAAGCATAAGCGTATTAGCTTTGCTCGCAATCTGCTGGGCCGTGCCTGGCTGGACGATGGCAAACCCGCAACCGCGGTCAAGATTTTTTACGACAATTACAAGACCGATCCCCGCGGCGAACGCGCGCCGGAAAGCCTTTATTTCCTGGGTGAGGCGCTGACCAATCTGGGTAAGACTGCGGAAGCCTGCGAAGCTTTCGGCCAGCTAGCGGTCGCCTATCCCGGTGAGGCGACAGGACGACTGGCGAACCGGCTTATTGAAGGACGCAAGAAAGCTAAGTGCAAATAGGGTTGTGAATTTTAAGTTCTTTATAGTCGCACGATAAGCTACACTATAGCCCTGAGCCTGTCGAAGGGCGCCTTAAAGTTCGTGCCACGCGGCAAGATGCCCTTCGACAGGCTCAGGGCTACGGTTATGATGCAAGCAACATTCCCATCCTCTAAAATGACACGATGATGATCGATCCAGTGGATAGGCTCTCCACGGCCTTACAGCGACTGACC
>JBOFLS010000079.1:0-16431 GCA_051657985.1 Sphingorhabdus sp.
TTGCGAAAGAGGGAATCGGCAGCTAGGGGCTTTGACCTTCAGGAATGCGGAGACGTGGCCGAGTGGTCGAAGGCGCTCGCCTGGAAAGTGAGTATACGGCAAAACCGTATCGAGGGTTCGAATCCCTCCGTCTCCGCCAGCTAGGATTTGTGTGGACCACCAAATCCTCCCCCCTTTTGGGGGGGGGTGGCAGCCGCGATAGCGGCTGACGGTGGGGGAATGAGGCGATCAGACCCCTCCGGTTCATCGGGCGATGAGCCTCCTCCCCCAGAGGTGAGGATTTCTGGCAGCCTGTATCAGCGACGATGTAACATCATGCGCTACGTTTTTCTGGCAACCGAGCGTCGTGACAAGCGCATGCCGGTAAAAAATAGGACGGCTGGAAACAATCCCGCCAGCGACCAAATTATCCGTCCCGCAAAGCCGACTGCATCGCCGGTGTGCAGTGGAAAAAAAGAGTCCGAAATTTTCTGAGAAATACTCTTGCTGCTCCATGCTCTTGACGTAATGCGGGGGCCTTCAACCATCACGGTTGTCATCCCCGTTGAGCGGTAAAGCGACTCATCATTCTGGACAAACAAGGTGATTGTGGAATCCTCTCCGAATATGAATGTCGCATCGGTCGGTGGTGCCCCCGGAAATATCTTTGCGCCATATTCAATGGCGTCTTCGATTGTGCCCGCCGATTTGAGTAGTGCAGCCGTCTTTGCAGGTGACTCTTGGGGCTGCAGGATTGCATCGATCGGCTGCGGAGTCCCGAGATAAATGCCTGTACCGACAATGATGGTCAGCGCCAGACTTGCAACCGCGCCACTGGTCCTGTGCAACTCAAAATAGGTTCGGCGCCATGGCCCTTTCCAGTGGATCTTGAAGGCATGTTTCCAATGTGCGCGTTTCCTGGGCCACCATAATCGCAAGCCGAGGAAGATCAGCAAAAGGTAGATTGCCGCCATGCTGCCTGCAACAAGATAGCCTGGCTCCCCCAGCAAAAGATTGGCGTGAAAGCGAAAAAGAGTCGGCATTATGAGGGGGGCGGATAATCCGAACAGGTCAGTGCGCCGTTCTCCGATCGCTTCTCCAGTGCCGGGATGGACGCTAAGGTCGAACTCGGTTCCGTTCTCGGTGCATGCAAAAAGAAACACATCATCACGTTGTTGTGGCCAGAAGAGGCTGCACTCTTCTGCCACGGGATGCTTTTTTTGAAGAGCATTCAAGACCATAGGGACTGAAACGGGCTTGCCATAGCTGGCTGTCAACAGGCCCGGATTAAGTGCCTTGTCGATTTCAGCGCGCCAGACGAGGATCGCTCCGGTAAGCCCAAGCAGAACAAGATAGGCCCCGAGCCACAAGCCGATCCATGCGTGAAGCCTTGATACCCAGTTACGTTTCATAATCCTGTTCTCTAGATATCGCCTGGATTGAAAAACAAGGGCCCGCAGAATCTGTCTGCGGGCCGAGTCCGTTTCGGTACTTTGTTTCAAAACATCAAAATTTACGCGCGACCGACAATGTGAAGGTCCTGCCGGGATTAACGTTAATGCCCCCTGCGAAATCGTTGAATGCCGGCGAATAATATTTGTCTTTTGTCAAATTGTTCGCGGACAGGGAAATTTCCCAATCGTCATTCTCGTAAAATGCGTTCACGCTAAGCTCGTTTATGCTGCCGAACCTAATGGTCACCGGCTCGTTGAAGCCATCGCCGTCTGCATCATCCGGACCTATGGCGCTGGCTCGACCATTTTTCTTGTGAACATAGCCACCGCCAAAGCCGAAGCCCTTAAGCGGACCATCCAAAAACTCATAGGTCGAGAAGAGCGATACCGCGAATTTTGCGGCATTCACTGGTCGCAAGCCCGCCAGCTCGCCAGCCTTGAATTTGGCATCAAGAATGGCTGTCGAGAAGAATATGCTCCAATTGGGCGTGACATTGCCGTTGGCGCTGAGTTCGAAACCGCGCGACGATTGGGTTCCGATCGGTATGGAGAAGCTTTCGGTCGGGAAATTAGGATCAGGGGCACTGATATTCTTCCGTCTGATATCGAAGATGGCTGCCGAAACCGAAAGCTTTCGATTTAAAAACTCGCCCTTGATACCAGCTTCATATTGCCTCCCCTCTTCGGGCGGCAGGAAGGGGCCTGCCTGGGTGGGGTCATTGGGGTCTACCGCCCGCGCCGTGCTGGGTTCATAGGTTTTCCCCCAATTCGCGTAGATGTTTATATCGTCGGTGGCTGCATAGGTAATACCAACTTGCGGCACGAATTTTTCGGTCGTGTTTATCGCCGTTTCGAAAGGTTCGTTGGGCAGATCCACATAGGCACCGAAGCCGGTGATGCTGCGATCGTCGAAGCGCAATTTGTCGAATGAATACCGACCGGCAAGGATCAGCTTCAATCCCTTGACCGGTTGCAACAGCAATTGCCCGGTTATGCCAGCAAAGCGGCTTTTCTCATTGTTTTGGTTGTGGAAATAAAAGTCGTCCTTCGTAGGTCGCGCCAGATTCCGGGGCGTCGTCAACAGATTATATCCCGGATTATTGATGAAAACTTCTTCGCCATCGGCATCAAGAACGGGATTACCGTCGGCGTCGAGAACTGGGACGTCAATAACCGTTGTAATCCCACCCAGATCGCCATCGGCATTTATATAGGCAAAGGAATTGAAGCGTCGCTGTTTTTGACGTGCATAATCTGCACCAATGAAAATAGTGCTTTTGTTACCGAATGTGTCGAAGTCCCCAATGAGGTTGATTTCGCCACCCCATAGCTTTTGGCTGTCATCGCGTAAGTAAGCGCAGCAGCCATCGGTATTGAAATCTTCATCCAGATAGCTGAACAACCCGAAAGCATTGACGGTTCTCTTTAGCTGCGAATATTGCCCCAACACGCGAACGCGCCAGTCATCGGAAAATTTGTGCTGCAACTGTGCAAAAACAATAGCGGCTTCCGGTTTGCTGATCTGGTATCGTTGTCCGGAATTAAGCGAGCGCGGTACATCCGGAATGGCATAGCTGCCATCGGCTTGCAACTGGGGCGCAATGCCAAAGCCATTGCCGCGATCCTTGCCGCGTTGATAGATTGCGCTGATGTTGAAGCTGGTCATTTCCCCAAGCTCGAACGCCAGCGAAGGTGCGACGATGAATGATTTATTGGTGACGAAGTCGATATGAGAGTCGCCTTGTGTGTACGCTGCAACCAAGCGGGCTTTTACGGTGCCGGATTCGTTCAACGCGCCGCTATAATCGAATTCACCCCGGAATGTGTCGAAGCTGCCATAGGATAACAGGGCTTCGCCTTGGCTGTCCCTCGTCGGCTTTTTCAGTACGGCATTCAAGGCGCCACCAATATTATTCTGTCCATAAAGCGCACTGGTTGGCCCTTTGACGACCTCGAACCGTTCAAAGGCAACCAGATCGAGATCGATATTCCCCACAAAACGGAAACCGTCGATGCGCAGCGCATTGGTGCCTTGCGTTGCAAAGCCACGATAATAGCCTGATGGAAATTCGTCGGTCCGGTTGGACGTCCCGGCCGACGCATCCACACGGTAGATTTCGTCGAATCGGCGAATATTGGCAAACTCGATCACGTCTTCGGTGATCACCGTGACCGATTGCGGCACCTCTTTGGCTGGCAGCGTGAGCTTCAAGGCCGAGTCGGTTTCACGTTCCCGAAATTGGATTCGCCCTTCGACAACGATGTCTTCATTGGCGGAATCGTCTTGAGAGTTTTCTTGAGCGAAGGCCGGCATATTGACTGCCGACAGCAGCACTGCGATCAAAGCCCCCCGGCTGACTTGCGTCCATATTTGAGGTTTGTGCGACGCAGCACAAGACCGTTCCAAAGCTCCAAACATCATCATTAACCTCCCACGATACTGAATCGTTTAAACCCAATGGGCATTATTAGCATCTTTATCGATTGGATACAATATCCATCTTAACCCCCTTTGTGAGTGGGTGCATAAAGCTTGGAAAAGGCCATTTGCCAACGATTCTGAAGAAACCGAGAAAGTCTCACCGTATGATAGTTGCCTTATCCATAATCTGCATATTATATCCAATCGATGAATCGAGCTTTGTTAATCGCCCTATCTCAATTGCGATATCGTGATGGATGAACCGCAGTTTTCGAGACGGGCAATATTGTCTGCAGGCGGGATGGCTGCTGTCGTTGGGTCATCAGGTTTTGCGGCAACCACGGCGGCAGCCAAAAACGTCGATATCGACACCGCCTTGCGTCCCGTTCTGCAAGTATTTGATACGGACGACCAGTCTGGCCTGGCCTTGCTGGTTACCGATGGCGGCGAGATTGTTTTTCAAAAAGGTTACGGCGTTTCCGATCTGGATTCGGGTGCGCGCTGGACTATCGATACGCCGCACATGATTGCTTCTGTGTCCAAACATATGGCCGCCGCCCTGGCCTATCGGATGGAGCAGGCAGGCAAGGTTTCAACCAAAGCCCCTTTGGGTGCAGTGCTGAAAGATCTGCCACCTTTTCTGGCCAAGCAGACATTGGATGATTGCTTCTATCACCGTACGGGCATGCGGGATGATGAGATACGCCTATTGCTTGCAGGTTATGATAGCGGGTCTGCGGTTGACCTTGATGGTATGCATTATTTGCACATCGCGCAGCAAGAGCCCGCCTATGTGCCCGGCAGTGCTCATGTTTATGAAAATAGCGCGTGGCGTTTGGCTACGCGCTATCTGGAGGTGGCAAGCGGAGAAGATCAGGACGCACTGTTTCAGCGCTATCTTTTCCAACCGGCAGGCATGGCCGCGACCTTCATGGCGAAAAGCCAGGCTCGACCGCATAAGGGCCGTTCACGCTTCTATCGTGTCGAGGAGAATGGCGAGGTTTTTCAACGTTTTTGGGTGATGGAATCCGCAGGAGATGGCGGGCTTTTATCCACGGCGCGCGATTTGTTCAAATGGACGCGTTTCCTGCAGAAAGAAGCCGGTTTGCGAACCTGGCTTTCCAATCCCCAGAAGCTGCCGCACAGCGGCGGGTTCTATGCTCGTGGACTTGAGATTGCTGCGCATCACGACCATGGGCTGTTGCGGCACACGGGATGGGGCGGAACCGGATTCTTTTATGCACCCACTACCGGTAGGGCGGTTATCTTCACAGGAAACAGAAACTATAAGTCGGCCACTCTAGGGCTTCGGATTTATGACGCCCTTTGGCCATCCAAAACGGGGGTGGCTGTCGGCTATATGGCATTTGAGGCAGCGTCTCCACAGGCGTTGGGTGCTTTTGTCGAACCTGGACATGGACTGGAGATCCGCCTTGACAGGGCAGCCGATATCATTCGCTGCACGATTAATAGCAGTGAAGCCTTCTGCCGCTTTGGCAAGGGTTCATGGATTGCCGATAGCGGCGACATCGATCTTGCGCTGCGACAGATCAAAAATCGGTGGGAGATAGCATGGGATGCGAAAGGCTTCCGCACACTGCTGCCCATCATAAGCGGAACTCAGGCACTTCCCGAAGGCAATCATTATTGTACGGAATTGCAAGCCAGCATGCATTGCCGGGCCGATGGCACATTGCACTTTGCAGGCGGCTTTCACCCGGACAATCGGTACAAGGTTGAAAACATCGGTCAGGGGATCTGGTCCAACAGACAAGGCCTGACGCTGAAACAGCAGGCGGACGGTACTATCATGGTCAACAGCGGCACATGCTGGGGTTTGCAATACCGACCGCTTAACATGGTCTAATTGCAATATGTCTCAAACAGCGACTTTTCCGACGATGTCCTGGCTTCAGGAAATCGAGGTTGACCTTCTGCACTTTGGCGATTGCGGAAACGTCGTCCGCTTTTAGAAAATCGCTGATCGTTGCGAATGCCGGATGTCCGGTATAGGCCAGCTTGTTAAACACATTATGCGTGCCACCGACAACTCTGAGCAGCTCTCCGTTGGACATTTAGCGCAGCCGAACCGCCCGAGAGATACATGATCTGCCGTTTTGAAAACACCTATGCGCGCCAATCTGCTACCTTCACCAATTTAAATAGCGGTGGGTGCCAGACTGCTCGTCAACACCAAAAAAGGCAAAGCCGCCAATCAGCGTGCAAACAAATGTCATTTGCTGTTTCGGCACTGCGTCAAATCAATGGTGGACATGTTTTTCAGCACAGAAATCCCTTTTTGCGTCGAGGAAGCCAAGTTCTTGAAAAGGTCAGGCCCCTTGAAAACCGGAACCGGATCATCTGGAGGGATGCCCTTGCCTTCATAATTCACGCCGTCCGCTGCAATGAAGATTTCATTCGACAATCCCAGATACCAGCCATTGGGTAGCATCGCGGGCCAACCATCGGACAATATGCCTTCGCTTGTCTCACCCACAAGCCGCGTATTCGGCTGCACCCGCATAGCCATCAAGAAAGTATCTGTCGCACTGGCCGATTCCGGACTCATCAATACTACCACGGGCTTTTCAAATGGTCCGTTAGGTCCTGGTTCGCCCGTATAGATTTTTTGCTTGAGCGAATGCATTTTACCGGCGGGGGCTTGTCTGGTGTAGCCTACGCAGGCTGCATTTCCTGCAAATCGAGACGCAAATGCCAGCGCGGTGCTTTCACGGCCACCGCCGTTGAACCGAACATCCAGCACAACCCCTTTTTGCTTGCGCATTAAGGGCATGATTTGCTGGTCGAGAATCTTATGCAAACGCTCCACTTCGACATGATGCGGCGGGAGCACGGCTTCGTCTTCGGTGACTTTCATGCTCGTCAAGGAAACATAGCCGATCTTGCCCGGCAAAACACCCCACAACAACTTGTCATTAAATGCGGTTTCAAACTTACCCTTCAGGATTTCATTCTTAACGTAAGCAGGAACCTGTTTTTCGACCCAAATATCTTGCTCATCATGGCCCGCGTCCATGACTTCTTTGGGAATTTTATTCGCTTTGGCCATTTCCTCGATCGCATGAAAATAGCTGCTATCCCTTTCGGCAGACCAGGATATTTCCTTGTCCCCGACCATACGGTAAATGACCACATGGCCATCCCTTATATCTTTCAAAGATTCTTTCATGATCGCCCAAAGCTGATCATCGGTGGTTTGAGGCGTAACCTTGGCGCGCTGTGTGCGATAGACGGCTTGCCAATCGACTCGGTGTAGATCAAAGAATTTGTAGTTTTCATAGAACATCTGCCAGAATACATCGAAATTCCGGCCTGGATCCTTAGTCAGATAGCTTGATTTATCTTTGCAATTGGGTGGTATCGATTCGATTCGATCAAACGTAAGCTCCCCTTTTTGCCCTTTCTGATTCGAAATGACGCTATTGGGGCCATTGGGTTTTATGGTGTCTAATATGTACATTTCATCCGACGGTTCTTCAGTACAAAAGGTGGAACCGATGATGTAAGAGCGGTGCTTTCCGTTCTGCATTTCAACCAGCCTGCTATAGCCGCGCTGTTCCCAGCTACCATCGGGCAATACATCCGCTTTCGCCGAGGCCGAGTATGTCAGAGAAGAAGTGGCTAATGCGCTAGCCAGTGAATATCTAAAGAAAAGACTTATTGCCATATTCCCCTCCAACTGAACTTTTTTGAAACTTATCTTTTGATTTCAACGAAATGTATGTTTCTGCATTGCGCCGGATCAGATTTTGGCATCTGTTTCAGCGTCGCTAGCCCCTTTTCCAGAGAAGGAGATAGATTTTTGAAAAGGTCCGGGCCGGAGAATATGGCTGTCGGCACATCGGCCGGAACGCCTTTGCCTTCGTAATTCATGCCATCGGTCGTAATGTAGATTTCATTCGACAATCTGACCCGCCAGCCATTTGGAAGTATTGCATACCAGGTATCCGACAATATCCCCTCGCTGGTTTCGCCGACCAATCTCGTATGGGGCTGTACCCGCATCGCCATGAGGAAGGTTTCCGTAGCGCTGGCGGACTCCGGGCTCATCAAAATGACCACAGGCTTGTTGAACGGTCCCATGGGCCCAGGTTCACCGGTAGCAATATATTGTCGAAGCGAGGGCATTCTGCCTGCAGGGGCCTGCTTGTAATAGCCAACACAACCAGGATTGGCCAAGAACCGCGATGCAAAGCCAAGTCCGGTGGTTTCCCAACCGCCGCCATTGAAGCGGACATCGAGAATGACGGCCTTTTGTTTGTGCATCAAAGGCATGACCTGTTCGTCCATAACCTTAAGCAACCGGGCTAATTCAACGTCGGGCGGCAGGTCGCCTTCGTCCTCGGTCACGCTCATACTGGTAAGCGAAACATAGCCGATATTATCGGGTAACGTTCCCCAGATCAGTTTGTCGTTGAAGGCTGTTTCAAGCCTGCCCTTCAGAATATTGTTCTTGATGTAAGATGGCAGCTGTTTTTTAAACCACGCGGTTTGCGCATAGCGGCCACCAGTCATGACATCCCGGGGAATTTTTCCAGCTGCCCCCATTTGCCTTATCGTTTGGAAAAAGCTGTTATCTCTTCCCGCAGAGGCTCGTATTTTTTTATCGCCCACCATTCGTTCAAGTCTGACATGCCCGTCTTTAACATCTTTCAGCGATTCATACATGATCGCCCACAACTCATCATCGCTGGTTTGCGGCGTGATCTTGGCGCGCTGGGTTCGGTAAACCGCTTGCCAGTCAACCTTGTAAAGATCGAAGAATTTGTAATTTTCATAAAATATCTGCCAAAATATGTCGAAGTTACGCGCAGGATCCTTGCTTTCATAACCAGCTTTGTCTTTGCAATGAGAGGGAACCGCGTCGACACGGTCGAACAGATATTCCGATATCCCCCCTTTTTGGTACGCACCGACCGTATTGGCACCGTAGGGCTTCATCCTGTCCAATATATACATATCGGCAGGATCTTCTTCGTAGCAGAAGTTGGCGCCAATGGTGAACAACCGGTTCTTGCCATCCTTTACTTCGACAAGCCGGCTATAGCCGCGCTGCTCCCAGCTGCCTTCGGGTAGCAGACCGCTATCCGCGCTGACAGGGTCGGCTATGGCAGAATTGAGCGGTAATATGCTTGTCGCCATGAGGCCCAGGGTTAGATAGGCCAGAAATGTCTTTGCGTACCTCATAGGCTGTTTCCACAATGCGCCATATCAGGCTTCGGCATTTGTTTCAGCGTTGCCAGTCCTTTTTGCATCGAAGGGGCAAGGTTTTTAAACAAGTCCGGCCCTGCAAAAACGCTGGTCGGAATATCGGCAGGAATTCCTTTTCCTTCATAGTTGACGCCGTCCGCCGCGATATAAACCTCATTGGACAGATCAACCATCCAGCCATTGGGCAGATAGGCCGGCCAACCGTCGGACAATATACCTTCGCTGGTTTCCCCAACCAGACGCGTATTGGGTTGAACCCGCGCGGCCATCAGGAAAATTTCGGTGGCGCTGGCCGATTCCGGACTCGTCAGAACGACGACCGGTTTGTCGAATGGGCCTGCCGCTCCCGGATCGCCTGCGTAGATATTCTGTTTGGGCGCGTGCATTTTGCCCGCGGGTGGCTGCTTGGTGAAGGCCACGCATTTGGGGTTCGCGCTAAATCGAGAGGCAAAGCCCAGCGCCGTGCTGTCCCAGCCACCGCCGTTAAAGCGAACATCGATAATCACGCCCTTTTGCTTGCGCATCAAAGGCATGATCTGTTCATCCATCGCCTTGTGCAACCGGGCCAATTCGACATCCGGTGGCAAGTCGCCTTCATCCTCGGTCACACCCATGCTGGTCAGCGAGACATAGCCGATATTGCCGGGCAAACTTCCCCAGATTAGCTTGTCATTGAAGGCCGTATCGAATTTGCCTTTGAGAACGGTCTTTTTGACATAGTCGGGTACTTGTTTTTCAAGCCAGACATCCTGCTCGTCCCGCCCCGCAGCCATGACGTCTTTGGGCATTTTGCCCGCAGCGGCCATTTTCTCAAGCGCACGAAAGTAGCTACTGTCCCGGCCAGCGGACCAGGTGATTTCCTTGTCGCCATCCATGCGCAGCAGCCCGACATGGCCGTCCTTCACATCCCTCAGCGACTCCGCCATGATTGACCATAGCTGTTCTTCTGTGGTTTCCGACGTAATCTTTGCGCGCTGGGCACGGTAAACGGCCTGCCAGTCGACCTTGTACAGATCGAAAAATTTGTAATTTTCGTAGAAGAGCTGCCAGAAGACATCGAAGTTTCTGGCCGGATCCTTGCTTTCATAGCTGGCCTTGCCCTTGCAATGCGCCGGGATCGTATCGATGCGATCGAACATATATTCGGTGATCTGTCCCTTTTGATAGGCACCGATGCTATTGGGGCCATGTGTCCGTATCCGGTCCAAAATGTACATCTCGCTTGGCTTTTCCTCGTAGCAAAAGGTGGAGCCGATTGTGAAGAAACGGTTCTTGCCGTCTTTCACTTCCACTAGTCGGCTGTAGCCGCGCTGCTCCCAGCTTCCTTCGGGCAACAGCCCGGTATCGGCCGCGGCCGGAAGCGGAAAAAGCGATGCGGCCAATGCGCAAGCCACCAGATTTTTCATCGACAATCCCCTCACTTTGAAGCCAGAATTTCCGCATAAAGTTGCGGATCGACATTGCCGCCGCTAATCACCACGCCCACCGTTTCACCCGGCAGTTCAGATGCATATTCCAGAAGCGATGCCAGCGCGACAGCGCCGCCGGGTTCCGCGACCAGCTTCAGCTCCAGAAACGCAAAGCGCATCGCTGCACGCACGGCATCGTCGGAAACCGAAAATCCCTTTTCCAGATTGCGCTGATTAATCGGGAAAGTCAGATCGCCAGGTGTTGGCGCCAGCAACGCGTCGCAAATGCTTTTGGCATCGGATGGGTTGCTCACACGCTCGCCTGTTTCTAGCGAACGGGCGGTGTCGTTGAACTCTAGCGGCTCTGCGCCATAGATGCGGGTTTGCGGGCTGAGATGTTTCAGCGCGGTTGAAATCCCCGCGATCAGGCCTCCACCACCGACGCAGCAGATCAGCTCATCCAATTCGACACCCATTGCCTTGCATTGATCGTAAATCTCGATCCCCGCCGTCCCTTGTCCGGCAATGATGTCGGGATCGTCATAGGACGGCACCAGCACCGCGCCCATGTCGCGCGACATGGCTGTGGCAATCTCCTCACGGCTTTCGGTTGCGCGATCGTAGGGGCGGACGGTTGCGCCCAGTGCCTTTGTGTTTGCCATTTTGATTGCCGGTGCATCGGACGGCATCACGATCGTGCAGGGGATGCCGAGTATCGCAGCGGCGGCAGCGACCCCTTGCGCATGATTGCCAGAAGACCAGGCGACGACGCCCTTGTGCCGGTCCTCCGGCGCGATCTGAGATAGCCGATTATAGGCCCCGCGAAATTTGAACGATCCCGTCATTTGCAGGCATTCCGGCTTGATAAACACCTGCTTGCCCACCCGTTCATCCAAGCGCGCATTGGTGATAATGGGTGTGTAGACGGCTTGCTCCCTTATTCTTTGGGTTGCTGCCTGGATATTGGCAAAATTTATGCAAAAGTCAGTCACAATGCGCTTCCTTCATTTATAGGATCGTTTGATCTCGATAATGCGCTGCATTTGGGCATCGCGCATTCGTACCATATCGGAGTGCGTGGTATGTGCCGTTGCCTCCCTCATATCGAGAGCAAGTTTCTCGACAAACTCTGGGGTGAAGCGCGGTGCCTTCGCGCTCAAGGCTTCCATCTCGTCGGCCCAGTCGTCAAACTTGGTGAAATATTCGCCGATTCCGCCATCGGCATTGGTGTGATTGACGCCAAAGCTGCCCAGCACCGTGGCACGCAACGCAAGGCCATCGGCAATGCAACGGTCTATATCGGCAATATCGGCGGCACCGCTTGTGTAAAGATCAAAGGCCTCCCGCATGAGCGCGCCTTGTAACCGGTTAAAGATAAGGCTGGGGATGTAACGCTTCAGCCGGATCGGCGATTGGCCAACGGCCTCCATCATCGAAGCGGCACGGTCCATGATATCGGTCTTAGTCGCATTGCCTGGCACAAGCTCAACCACGGGCATGATGTGCGGCGGGTTGAAGGGATGTGCGATGATCACACGGCCGGGATTAGGTATGTCCTTATTCAGAACATCGGGCTCAATGGTCGAACCGCTGCTGGCGAGAATGGCATCGTCGCACGCTGCACTGGCAGCGGTCCTGAAAACCGATTGTTTGAGCGCCAGATTGTCTGCGACATTTTCCTGTACCCAGTCGGCACCTTGCGATGCTGCCTCAATGCTTTCGCAAATGGTAATGGAACCGCATCCAGCTTTTCCTTCATTGAGCTGCTCTGCCCAGTCTCTGGCTGTATGCGCCCGGTCCATGTCGATATCGGCAATGCGGACATCCACCCCGGCGCGGTGAAAGATCGCCGTCCACGAACGACCGATGACGCCCGCTCCGATCACGGCCGCTTTGCTGATATCAGTCATCCTTGTCTTCTTTCCGCAGCCAGCCCGCACGCTTGAACGCCGGGTCGGGATATGTGTAGAAACCTTTGTCTGTAGTCACGCCGAGTTCACCCCTGTCGACCAGATCGGTCAATATTGCAGGCGGTTCGTCGCCGTACATGCGCTCGACATTCATGATGTTGCGAAGGCCAACCCCGTCCATCATCGCAAAGGGGCCGGACTCCGTTCCGAAACTGAGCATGAAGGCGCGGTCCAGATCCTCCACCGAAGCGATACCTTCATCTGCAAGCCTTAGATATTCACGCTTGATTGCGCGCCATGTCCGGTTGAAGGCATAACCTGGGGAGTCCTTTTTCAGGCGGAAGCAGACTTGGCCAATCGCCTTGGCCCATTGTTCGGCAGCATCCAGTGTTTCCGCACTGGTTCCGGGAAAATCTCCCGCAGCGTCCGCACCCATCAGCTCGACAAAGCTGAGCAAAAGGGGCTCGTCGAAATTCATGTTGAAAAATTGCATCGGGCGGCCCGATGCTTTGGCAAGCGGTGCGCATGGTATTGCCGCGGTGTTGGAGCCCATCAATGTTGCTGGCGCAGCCAGCCTGCCGATTTCGGCATGGACCTGAAGCTTGATCGGCAAGTCTTCAGCGATGTTTTCAAACACCAGGTCAACATCCGCCACGGCTGCCGCCAGATTTTCAGCATCAACCAACCGCGACAATGCCTCTTCTGGCGAAGCTGATTGTGGCGTGCATTCGACCAGCCATGTCGCGATATCGGTTCTGGCTTCTGCAAGTGTTTCAGGACGTCGCGACCAGATCTTGACCTCAAGCCCATGTGCGATGCACGCCCATGCGACACGCCTGCCCATCATGCCGGCACCAATGATTGCGATCTTGCGGATCACCATGATGCAATTTCCGGATCTTTACGGGCCAGCAGCGCTACAATGCTTGGCCATTCGCGCGAACCATCATTATCGACGGGCCCCGGATCTGTCCAATAACTCTGGCCCCATTCCACCGCCTGATCCGGATCAGGCAGGTTAAACTCGTCGCCCGATGCCATGGCGCGAAGCTGGATGTCGCAGGCCTGTTCAAGCCGATAGAGGCGTATAAAGGCATCGGCGACAGTGACGCCAGGTATGACGACGCCGTGATTGCGCAAGATGATCGCCTCAGCACCGTTGCATATGGCAGCGCTGATCTGCTCCTGGCAATGCGGGGCCGTTACATCATATTCGAACTCGATATATCCCAATTTCTTGTGAAAGATCAGGCCTGATTGTGAAATCGGCAGCAGCGCCGTCTTCAGCGCCGAGAATGCCGAAATAAAAGGTGGATGGGCATGGATGACGGCATTCAAATCCTCGCGAGCCCCCAGGACACATTGCGAAAAATGAATCGCATCAATGTCGACACCGCCATGTTTTTCGAGTTTCGGTTCATCTGTCAAAACCCGGCGATGCAAATCTTTTGGAACAACAAGTTCCGGAAATATCGCATAACCGCCTATGATGATCGATTGCGCATCATCCGCACACCGGGCAGCGACGAAGCCATCGGTCAAATCCGACATACGATAATGCGCCATTAAGCGGTAAGCTAAGGCAACGTCACGCCGCGTGACGCCATTGTTCGCTTTGCCTGAACCCGATAGCATCCCAATCTCCTAATGAAGCAAAAATTTTAAATTCGACTTTATAGCTATTTTATGTTTATTGGATACTATATCCAAATTCAAGGATTGATCGCGGGAGAGTGGAGATGGGTGTAGCAGGGCGAAGTTGGTCCCCGACGATGCTCGTCATGATGCTGTTCGGCACCATTATCGGAGCAGGCTGGATCACCGCTGCGGGTGGTTGGATCGCGCAGGCAGGATCGATCGGGGCTGTGACCGCCTTCGCCCTGGGGGCAATCGTTATGGCGGTTGTCGGGCTTTGCTTTGCCGAGGCTGCGGCGATGTTCCCGCAGGCCGCAGGATCGGTGGCCTTTACCTATCGTGCTTCAGGAACAGCCTGGGCCTTTGCCTGTGGCTGGTTCATCGTGATCAGCTATATCGCAACACTGGCTTTTTTCATTTTGGCCTCTGCGCGGCTCATCGGTGCAACGATGCCGGAGACGCTGGCGGCGGACGCCTATCGGATCTTTGGCAATGGCGTGTCCTGGCGCGTGATTGCGATAGGTCTGGTCGGGACTATACTCATCACCGCTATTGCCCTTTCCGGGCTGGATTTTGCCATGGGCTTTCAGGTGGCGATCGTGCTGCTGCTGGTTTTCATGGCGCTGTTGCTGACGGGTATTGCGGAGTTCAGAGGTGAATGGTCCCGCCTGGCACCCTTGTGGGCAGGCGACGACAAAGCGACGATTGCGGGTGGGATTGCGGCGGTTGCGGTCACGACGCCTTTCTGGTTTTCGGGTCTCGATATCATTATCCAGCTTGTTCGAGGGAAAGTTGCGCCGGATGATCTGCCAAAGCTGGGCAGCGTGGTTATTGTTTCGACCGCCATGGCGACGGTTTTCTATGTTGCTGTCATCCTGTCCATCTCAATCCTTCTGCCAAGAGAGTTGCTGATATCCGCAAAATTGCCAACCTATGAAGCGTTTTTGCGCGGTACTGGTCTCGGTTGGGCGGCCATGCTGGTGATTGCGGCCGGTATGGCGGGCGTTGTGTCGACATGGATTGCATGTTTATTGGCGGGTGCGCGCATATTGCAGATGATGGCGAGGGCCGAAATGATGCCGCGCTTTTTCAGGGGAGGCGAAGAAGGGTTGGGCATTTCCCGCACATCCATCTGTTTTGTTTCGGTGAGCGCACTGCTTCTGGCCTTATGTGGCGATGGCGCGGTCGATCCCATCTTGCTGGGGGCCAGCATCTCGCTGATCGTCGCCTTTTGCATCGTGTGTACGGGCGTATTGCGATTGCGCCTGAAAGAGCCGGAGCGACCACGGCCTTATCGCGCCGGTCGCAGCCTGTTGATCCCCGTGCTGGGTATTCTGTTTTCGGTGTTGCTGCTTGGGTTCGCGGTACGCGATGCGGAGGGCGTGCCGCTTGCCTTTGTGCTGTTGGTCGCATGGTTTGTCTGGGGCGGAACACATTGGCTGCTCGTTCGAAAAAAAGTGGAGGCGCTGCCCAAGGCAGAGCTTAGTAAAATCCTTATGGGTTTTTGAGCGGGGGTAAAATCGCATCATGATACAATCGATCCGAAACTCACCGCCAGCTGTCCGAACCATCGCACTGGTCGAGGCGCTGCAACGCATAGCCTATGTCGGCGGGCGGGCATTGATGCTGCTGATGTTGTCCGCACCTGCCGTCAAACAGGGCTTTGGCTGGGGCGAGGCATCGGCGCTCGAATTTTTCGGGACCTTTGTTGCACTTTATCTGGCGGCCCCATTGCTTGGCGGTGCAATCGCTGACCGGTTTCTGGGCCACAAACGCAGCGTGATGATCGGCCTTGCTGGGCAACTGGCAGGGAATATCTGCTTGCTGGCCTCTGTGATGATGGCAATCGTTTTTACATCGGAAAACGGGATGACTCTGGCACAGGTAACAGTCGGGGAGGGTGCAAAAATCGGACAGGTTGCGGCTCTGTCCATAGGGGCCGTGCAGCTGCCCACCTTTCTTTTCCTTCTGGGTTGTGCGGCGATTGTCATCGGGAATGGTTTCTACCAAACCTGCGCGATGACGCTGATTGGCGCTGCTTATGATGCAGATGACCCGCGGCGCGAGTCAGGCTTTACGCTGCATTATTTGGGGCAATCCGCAGGGTTTTTGGGCGGGGCTCTAATCGTCGGTACTTTGGGGGAAGTGTACGGTTGGGTCTGGGGCTTTGCAGCCGCAATTTTCGCGTTGCTGCTCGCCATTATTGCAATGGTCGCAACCGGATCGACCTTCCGGCCAGTGGTCGTCGCGCAAGAGACTGTCGTGATGTCGCAGGCAAAGCCGGTATCGCCGGCTATCTCCGCCTTTGTACTGACGATATTGGCGGTGTTCGCCCTGATCTACACCATCGGATACGAACAATTTATGGGGTTTGTGCAGCTGTTTGTGGA
>JBOFLS010000080.1:0-8214 GCA_051657985.1 Sphingorhabdus sp.
TATCTCAATCCGCGAGCAACCCGCGCATAATCAAGGCGATGGTGTGTTCGCGGTAGGCATCGCGCATCTCCGGCGTGATATCCGCTTGGTCGTAGCAATGGCGCAATACAAGGCGCGCCGCAAAGAAGCGGTCGGCGGCACCCGTGACCGAGAAATAGAAAAGCTGGGGGTCGACAGGCCGGAACTTGCCCGCCTGCACACCTTCGGCGATCAGTTTTTCATATGTATCCGAAATCGGTTTCAGATAGCGGTCGGCTATCCGTGCCGCCTCGGCCGGGGCGCTGTCGCGGATCATGCGCATCATCAGGCGGTTCAGATAGGGGAAATTGTAATAGGTATCGATCGCGCCGCTGATATGGCGATGCAGCTTTTCGTCGGGCGGCAGATCCTTTGCCATCAGCGCGCCCAGATCCGATACGATCTTGCCCATGTCACGATCGAGCAGGGCCGACATCAGACCGTTCTTATTGCCGAAATAATATTTGACGAGAGCGCTGTTCAGGCTGGCGCGCAACGACAGTTCGGAAAGCGATAGGTCAATCGTATCGCCTTCGCGCATGATCTGGCTGGCGGCATCGAGCAACTGCTCACGCGCCCCGCCCGCTCCATCGATCGGCGATGCTTCGGTTTCGGTTACGATTTTGGGACCGCTGGTAGCCAACGCTCTTCTCCCCGGGGATGGCGGGCCCTTGCTGTTTTATGGCCCTAATTAATCACTTATATAGCGCTTCTTCCCACCAAGGGAAGAAGTCCGGCATATCTGTGGAAACTTTGTCCGGATAGGCAGGCGTACGTTTTTCCAGAAAGCTTGCGATGCCTTCGTGCGCATCGCCCGAACGCGCACGCCTGTAGATTGCTCGGCTATCGACCTTGTGCGCTTCCATCGGGTGCGGCTGGGCGGCATTGCGCCATAACATCTGCCGGGTAAGCGCGATCGATACGGGTGCGGTATTGTCGGCAATCTCACGCGCCAGTTTCTGCGCTTCGGCAAGCAACTCGTCTGCTGGATGAACCGAACGGACAAGCCCGCCATGCAGGGCTTCGGCAGCATCGAAGATGCGCCCGGTATAACACCATTCCAGCGCTTGCTGCATCCCGACCAGGCGCGGCAGGAACCAGCTGGATGCGGCTTCGGGAACGATACCACGCCGGGCGAAAACGAAACCGAAACGTGCCTTTTCGCTTGCCAGGCGAATATCCATCGGCAGCTGCATCGTCACGCCCACGCCTACCGCTGCACCGTTGATCGCACCGATGACCGGTTTTTTGCATTCATAGATGCGCAACGTCAAAAGTCCGCCACCATCGCGTACGCGAACGTCGGAGAGACTATCGACTTCACCCCGGTTCGCAAACACCTGCCCACCCCCCTCGGGCGTCAGATCGGCTCCGGCGCAAAAGGCACGGTCGCCATGCCCGGTTACGATGACCGCGCGCACAGCGTCATCGGCGTCGATAGCGTCGAACGCCGCAATCATTTCCTGCATCATCGTGCCGGTAAAGGCGTTCATCTTTTCAGGACGATGGAGCGTGATGGTCGCGATGCCATCGGCAACGTCGTAGAGGATCTGGGTGTAATCGGGCATAGGGCTTCCTCTATTACAGGGCACATAGTAAAAACAGTTTCGTCACCCCCCGCGGGGGCGGGGGTCCATCACCTGACTTTTAAATTCAAACCGCAGATTATGGATTCCCGCCTTCGCGGGAATGACGAATTAAAGGTTCAAATGTTCATTTTCAGCCCTGCAATCACTATCAACGCGGGGCCATCCGGATCGCACCGTCCAGGCGCACATCCTCACCGTTGAAATAGTCGTTCTCGATCATCGTCAGCGCCAGACCGGCATATTCCTCGGGCTTGCCGAGACGCTTGGGGAAGGGAACCGAGGCGGCAAGTGCATCCTTCACCTGTTGCGGCGCACCCAGCATCAGGGGCGTTTCGAAAATACCCGGCAGGATGGTGTTGACGCGGATGCCCTCGCTCATCAGATCACGTGCAATCGGTAGGGTCATGCCGATGACACCCGCCTTCGATGCCGAATAGGCAACCTGACCCATCTGTCCGTCTTCACCCGCGACCGAAGCGGTATTGACGATTGCACCGCGCGCGCCGTCTTCGTCAAGCGGATCGAGCGTCATCATGCCTGCCGCCGACATCGCAATGCAGCGGAAAGTGCCGACAAGATTGATCTGGATCAGCCAGTCGAAAGCGCTGGGTGGATAGAATTTGATCGAGCCGTCTTCCTTTGACCGGCTTGCTGTTTTCATCGCAGCACCCGTTCCTGCGCAGTTGACAAGGATGCGTTCCTGGCCGTTTGCGGCGCGCGCCTTTTCGAAGCCGGCGGCGACGCTTTCATCCGAAGTGACGTTCACCTCGCAGAACACCCCGCCGATTTCGGCCGCGACGGCTTCGCCCTTTTCCTTTTGCAGATCAAAAATCGCAACCTTTACGCCCTTGGCGGCAAGCGCGCGGGCGGTGGCGGCTCCAAGGCCCGATGCTCCCCCGGTGATGACCGCGGATATGGTTGAGTCGAGTTTCATAGATTATTCCTTTTTCTCAAATACCGTTCGCCCCGAGCTTGTCGAAGAGCCATTCTGTTTTTTCGCACGTCGAACGTAAAGACAGGGCTTCGACAAGCTCATCCCGAACGGATCATTAAACCTTAAATTTTAAAGCCGCTCGATGATCGTAACATTGGCCTGGCCGCCACCTTCGCACATCGTCTGCAGGCCATATTTGCCGCCGGTTGCATCGAGCACGCCGAGCAAGGTCGCCATCAGCTTGGTGCCGCTGGCGCCGAGCGGGTGACCGAGCGCGATCGCGCCGCCATGCTGGTTCAGCCGCGCATGCGATCCGCCCAGATATTTCATCCAGGCAAGCGGAACGGGTGCGAAGGCCTCGTTGACCTCGTAGGCATCGATATCGTCGATCTTCATCCCCGCTTTCTTCAGCGCCTTTTCCGTAGCAAACAGCGGTTCTTCGAGCATGATTACCGGATCGCCCGCAGTCACCGAGATATGGTGGATCCGCGCGCGCGGGGTTAAGCCGTGATCCTTCAGCGCCTGTTCCGAAACGATCAGCGCGGCCGAGGCCCCGTCGCAAATTTGCGAGCTGGTGGCTGCGGTGATTGCGCCGCCTTCCTGCAGCAGCTTCACACCGGATATGCCTTCCAGCGTCGCATCGAAACGGATGCCTTCGTCTACCTCATGTGTTTCCTTGCCCTCAGGCGTTTCGATCTCAAGTACGACGATTTCATTCTTGAAATGCCCCGCCTCGGTCGCCGCCTTGGCGCGCCTATGGCTTTCCAAGGCAAAGGTATCGAGATCCTCCTTGGTGAAGCCGTATTTCTTGACGATCATTTCGGCACCCATGAACTGGCTGAACATGATGCCGGGATATTTTTCCTCGAGCCGAGGCGATTTGTAGTTGCCCAGGCCTTCCTTCATATACAGCATCGCGGTCGACCCCATCGGTACGCGCGTCATGCTTTCGATACCGCTGGCCAGCACAATATCCTGCGTGCCCGACATCACGGCTTGCGCTGCAAACATCATTGCCTGCTGCGAGGATCCGCACTGCCGGTCGATGGTGACCGCAGGAATACTGTCGGGCAGTTTGGACGCGAGCACCGCGTTGCGGCCGACGTCCATCGTCTGCTGTCCGCCCTGCATCACACATCCGGTGATTACGTCATCGATTGCTTTCGTATCGAACGAATTGCGATCGGCGATCGCATCGAACACCGCAGCACCCAGATCGACGGGGTGCCAACCGGCAAGCTTGCCGCCGCGCTTGCCGCCGGCCGTGCGCACGGCATCGACGATATAGGCTGTAGCCATAGTCTCGGGACTCCTTTTCATCAGATTTAACCGGGCGGTTAAACCGACTTCGTGCAAGGGTCAATGCGGTATAGTGAACGTAGCCCGGCTTATTCCGGATGATGGCTTTTCAACGCATCGATCGCAACGTGCGTGCAGCGAATATAATTGCCCCAATGATAGCGGTAGGTGCCGATAAAATGGATGAAGGCAGGGTCCGACGGCATCGGTTCGTCCCAATGGTTGATATATTGATCGTAAGGCAGCTGGATCGGATCGGGATCGTTCGCGATCGCCCAGTTGGAGGCGACCTGTTCACTGCCCCATTCGTGCCAGGTCCGGCCCAATCGCTCCTCCATTTCCAAGCTGAAATGTCCAACGGTTGCGTAGCCTGTATCATTCCGCGCAAAGCCGGCAAAACCCGCACAGCCCCGGATGTAGCGATGCGCATCGCTATCCGGCAGGCTTGCCATGATCGCCTCGGCCTTCGCCTGAACCTGGTCAGCCATGGGACCGTTGGCATGGAAAATGTTCGATATTTCCGCTGCGCTTCTAAAACCGTAACCGGCCTCCACAAGCCCGCCCGCAAGCGTGAAGCTGCGATTCGTATCGATCGCTTTATGGATTTCGGACACCGGGCCGGTCGTTACGGTATCCGAATCAAGCTGGATCACGTAATGGTCGCTCCGGCGACCCAGGATAGATATCAGCCGTTCCCAGCAATTGCCCTTTGGGCAAGGCCCGGTATCGACATCGCGCATCTCGACGATTTCCGGATCGCCGCAATGTCTGGACAATATGGCACGGTCTTCCGACGTCAACGTGCCATCGTTCAGCAGTATAATCCTACCGCGCGGCAAATAATGATGCAGCGACTTGACCGCGACCAAATAGGGCAGCAGGGTTGCGGTGCCGATCATCGAAAAGAGGATCAACCCGTCATTCCTGGGCACGATCGATGGTGTATCAAGAATACCCTGCGCCGCACGCGCATGCATCCAGCCACCGACTTTCCGGCTAATTGCCGACACTAACTCCATAAGACGCAACCATATTTTTTCAGCGCGACCCGCGCAGATGAATTTTCGTTTAGACTGAGGCTATTTCGACCTGATTAACAGGCTGAGATTTTACACGAGCGGCAACGAGCGAGCCGGCGACGATTAGCACTGTCCCGGCTATCGTCCAGCCGGTTACCGGTTCGGCAAAGAACAACCAGCCGAAAACCGCGGCCCAGACGAAAGCGGTATATTCGACCGGAATCAGAATTTGCGCTTCGGCGCGGGCATAGGCCCAGCTCATGAGGAGAAGCGAGACGATTGCCAGCATAGCGGCACCCGCCAGCATGGGCAGCTTGGTGAATATAAGCGGTTCGAGCAGCCAGGGCGCCGCACATGCAAGAACCGCGGACACCAGTAAATTCTGGAAAAAGGCGATTTCCAGCGGCCCGGCGATCTGCGCCTGTTTCCTTGCCAGAATGAGGTTGTAGGCGAAGACCACGGCTGAAAACAAGACCGCCGCCACGCCCCAAAGCGCATCCTCGCTGTAATCGCCGCTCAAACGACCGAACAGGATCACGGCAACCCCCGCGAGCCCCGCTATGGAAGCAATAATGGCTTCCCGACCGATCTTTTCGCCCAGCATGATCGCTGCAAGATAGAGCGCGATTACGGGGGCAATGAACGACAGTCCGATCGCCTCTGCCAAGGGCAGTCTTGCGATCGCCCAGAAAAAGCTGACCGCCATTGCCGCAACAATGACGCTTCGCCACGCATGCAGCCGCAAGGCTGCTGCTGCCGGCCAGCTTTGCCCTGCGCCCAGAAACAGGGCCCCGGCAAATATCGTACCTATCATGTTGCGCCAAAGCACCGCATTATAGGCTCCCAAGGCGACCGATAGATCTTTCATCGCTGCATCCATCAGGGAGAAAAAGCCGATCCCCGTGGCCGCAACGGCAAAGGCCAAGGCAGGGCTGGTCGGGCGGAACGCGGTCATCGTCGCTCGCGATAGGGCTGCTCTCTGTGCTTGCCAAGAACATTTCCCAGTTCAATTCCTGCGAGCCAATTCCCTTGCCAAGCGTCCGGCATATATTATGGAGGATGGCTCTTATGCACCCGTCCCCATTTCCCTGGATCGATGTTTTCATCATCCTTGCGCTGATTGCCATCAACGGCGTTTTCGCTATGTCCGAACTGGCGATCGTTTCATCGCGCCCCGCAAGGCTGCAGGCGATGGCGGATGGTGGCAGCAGCGGGGCGGCAACCGCGATCCGGCTATCAAAAGACCCGGGCAAGTTTCTATCAACGGTACAGATTGGGATCACGCTGATCGGGATCATTGCCGGTGCCTATTCCGGGGCCAGCCTCGGTGCGCCCGTCGGGCAGAGGATCGCACAAATGGGTGTTGATAGCGAATGGGCAATGACGCTTGGTTTCGGTATCGTAATCGGGATCACCACTTATGCCTCGCTGGTGATCGGCGAGTTGGTGCCCAAACAATTTGCCCTGGTTGCACCGGAACGGATTGCCGCCGTGGTCGCCCGCCCGATGGAGGGGCTTGCCGTAGTTGCGGCCCCGTTCGTATGGCTGCTCGATGCCTCCAGCAATGTCTTTTTCCGCGTCCTCGGCCTTAATCGGGATAACCGCGATGCGCTAACCACCGAAGAGCTGAAAGTGGTGTTTACCGAGGCAACGCATGCCGGCTTGATCGAAGAGCATGAACATAAGGTAATATCGGGGGTTGTACGGCTTGCCGATCGGCCGGTGCGCGAAGTCATGACGCCGCGTACGGTGGTCGATATGCTTTCGGCCAATGCCAGCGCCGAAGAGATACGCGACCGCCTGCTTCATTCGCTGCACACAAGACTGCCGGTAATGGGCGACAGCGTCGACGATATATTGGGTGTGGTGCAGGCGCGCGATATTGTCGCTGCGCAGATCGAGGGGCGTCCGCTCGACCTGAAGGCCATGATGCGCAAGGCGGAGGTCGTGCCCGATCAACTGGACGCCATGGACGCGCTGGAGATTTTGCGCCGTTCCGAAGTGCCGATGCTTCTCGTTCACGACGAATATGGCCATTTCGAAGGTTTGGTAACGCCCAACGACCTGCTCTCGGCGATTGCGGGCGAATTCGCCTCCGATCAGGTGCAGGGCAGTGCGGCAAATATCGTCACATTGGACGATGGTTCGATGCTGATCGATGGCAGCATGGCCGCGGATGCGATGGCGCAGGCCTTGCAGATCACGCTTGCCGAAGACCGCGATTATGCGACGGCGGCGGGGCATGTGCTCCATGTCTTGCGCCATCTGCCCGAGGAAGGCGAAAGCTTCACCGACCGCGGCTGGCGGTTCGAGGTGGTCGATATGGACGGCCGCAAGATCGACAAGCTGCGCGTGCAGCGGGTCGAGGGGGATTGAGGGTTTGCAATTGGGAAGAGATAATCGTCCTGTTTCACGCTTTGGATAAGCTCACCCAAAGTACCAAAGACCCAAAGATGTTCTGCATGAAGAGCATGCTAATGTTATACTAATCCGTTCGCCCTGAGGAGGTGTTGAAGCCGCAGGCTGAAACACCGTCTCAGAAGGGCACAGGAGCGACGATTCAATCAAATGTCATAATGCTATAAAATAAACGGATATTGCATGCACCGCGCTCTTTGGTGTTTTGGGTGAGCAAACAAAAAAGGGCGGAGCCATAAAAGGCCCCGCCCTGCGATTGCCCTGCCGCCCGTTATTGGGCTGGCCAGCCATCACCCCTTGTTGATTTCAGACCCTAGCGATCCGTATTTCTTTTCGAACGCGGCGATATCGCCAGCAACCAATAGCTTTGCCTGATCGACCCAGTTATCGCGGCTTATACGCCCGGCAAAGTTGCCAAGTTTTGAATCGACCTCGGCAACATCCGCAGCACTCCAGTTGGCGACCTGTGCAAATGTTGTAATACCTAACGATTTGAGCAAGCTGTTCAATTTCGGCCCGACACCCTTCATCAATTCCAGATTGTCGGGAATGGCCGGCTTGGGCTTGGGCGCAGCTTTGGGTTTTGGCGCAGGTGCTACTTTTGGTTTCGGTACCGATGCCACCTTGGGTTTTGGTACCGCTACAGGGGCAGCAACGGGCTGAACCTTTGCTTTGGGTGCCGCTGCTTTGGGTTTAGGCGCGGCTTTGACCTTGGCGGTATCCATCAGCGGCACGGGTGCGGCGGCGACGGGTTCTGGCACCACGGGCTTTGGTGCAACCGACTGTGCCTCAACCCTAGCAGCAGGTACTGCTTCGATACGGTAGCGCGCCCAGACCCACCAGGCGGTGGCGACGCCGATCAGAAATGCGACCAGAAAGACCGGCCAGTTTTCGACGATGAGTGTGATCATCGGTTTTCCCCTCTAAATTAGAATAT
>JBOFLS010000081.1:0-4618 GCA_051657985.1 Sphingorhabdus sp.
AAACGGCTCCGCTCGAAACTGTCTCGAGTGGGGGCCTGTTCCTGAACCCAGCGCGCTAATTTGCTCATCCGCGCTCCCGCATCAGTCTGCCTTGCTCGCGCTTCCAATCGCGTTCCTTTTCCGTCGCCCGCTTATCAGGGGCTTTCTTACCCTTGGCTAGAGCAAGCTCGACCTTCGCCCGCCCACGCTCGTTGAAATAAATCGACAGCGGCACCAAGGTCATCCCCTGGCGCGCTACCGCTGCATGCAGCTTGTTTATCTCACGACCATTAAGGAGCAATTTACGCGGGCGCTTGGGTTCGTGGTTATAGCGATTACCATGGCTGAATTCGGGGATGTTGGCGTTAATCAGCCACACGCCGCCGTCATCCTTTACCTCGGCATAGCTCTCGGCGATCGATCCTTCGCCGAAACGCAGCGATTTGACCTCGGTACCCGTCAGCGCAATCCCAGCCTCATATTTATCGTCGATATGATAGTCATACCGCGCACGCCGGTTTTCGGCGACGGTTTTGACCTTGTTGAATGTTTCAGGTTTGGGGCGGGACATGTGTACGTGGTCTTCTACTGCTATAACCTTGTCATTCCGGCGAAAGCCGGAATCCATCTCCCGACGGTCATGCAGGAAATAACGCGCCCTGATAAACCTGACGCAGGGGAGTTGGATTCCGGCTTTCGCCGGAATGACGAAGCAGAGCTTATTTAGGGTGGCAAGCCTGTCATATCAATCCGGCATTCTCAAGCGCGGCATCGACCTGACGGCGGCTGGCTTCGGATGGCGGGGTCATCGGCAGGCGTAGCTCGGTCGGAAACCCGTCGATCACACGCGACAGGGCATATTTGATTGGACCAGGCGACGCATCGGAAAACAGTGCCAAATGAAGCGGATAGAGTTTATCGTTCAGTTCGCAGGCCAGCTTGTAGTCGCCCGCTGCACAGGCCGCCTGAAATTCGGCGCACAGTTTGGGCGCGACATTTGCCGTCACCGAAATACACCCTGCCCCGCCCGCCGCCATATAGGCAAGCGTCAGTTCGTCGACGCCGGAAAGCTGACAGAAATCCTTTGGACAGGCTAGGCGGTGGTCAGTCACCCGCGATATATCGCCACTGGCATCCTTGATCCCGATTATCGTCGGCAATCTGGCAAGCGCCGCCACGGTTTCGGGCTTGATATCGGTCACGGTACGGGCAGGTACGTTATAAAGCATGATCGGCAGGTCGTTGACCTCGGTCATCCGTGCGAAATGCGCGTAAATACCTTCCTGATTCGGACGATTGTAATAGGGTGCCACGACCAGCCCCGCCGCCGCGCCCGATTTTTTGGAAAAGTTGAGGTGAAGAATGGCGTTGGTGGTATCGTTCGAACCGCATCCGGCAATCACCGGCACCCGCCCTGCAGCCTGTTCGATGCAAACCTCGATCACGCGGTGATGCTCGGCATTGGAAATCGTCGAAGCCTCTCCGGTCGTGCCACAGGGCACGAGCGCGGACGATCCCTGCTCGATCTGCCAGTCGACAAGCGCGCGAAAATGCTTCTCCGAAAACGCTCCGTCGCAAAAAGGAGTCACCAGAGCGGGAATCGAGCCGGAAAACATTTTACTTGCCCTCGTTAGTTGCCAATAGATCGACAGCCCGAACCAACAGGGGTGTTTGGTTCATTCACCGATCAGGATTGCGCCCTTAATATGTCACGCATGCTAAAGCACCTTATTTCCGCTTCGTTGATTGCAATTTCCGCTTCAGCGTCGATTCCCGCCTTCGCTCAATCTTCCGCACAGCCCGAAGTCGTTTGGCGTTCCGGCACTGGAACGGCCACTTCCGCTGGTACCCCTGGCAGCACCGGAGTTGCGACCAATGTACCGAGACCGATGGTCGATCCCAGCGGCGGCAACATTTCGGCGGCCTTGCAACGATGGAAGATGTTGAACCAGTCCAGCAATTATGCGTTCAGCGAATATGCCTCCTTCCTGATGACCTATCCCGACTGGCCCAACGCCGACGAGATGCGCAAAAATGCCGAGCAGGCGATCAACCTGCTTTCCTATTCGCCCAATCAGGCAGTGGCCTATTTCAACCGGCTGGAGCCGTTGACTAATGGCGGGCGCGCCAAATATGCGATCGCGCTTGCTGCAACCGGCGATTCCGCGCGGGCCGAACAATGGGGTCGCCGCGCCTGGCGCGAAGGCCCACTGACCGATGACGACGAGACGCGCATTTTCCAGTTGATGGGCGGCAAACTGACTACCGTGGATCATGACGCACGCGTCAGCCGCCTGCTCTGGTCGAACGCTACACGGGCTGCGCAAAAATGGCTGCCTTATGCATCGCCCGCACGCCGTCCCATATTCGAAGCGCAACTGGCGCACGAACTGAAGGCGCCCGATGCGGCGGCCAAATTTGCCGCGACCGGACAAGCCGGGCTGAGCGATGCTGGCCTGTTGGTCGACCGTGTCTCGCTGTTGCGGTCGCAAGGCAACAGCTGGGCCGCACGCGAACTCCTTGCCAGCCGTCCCGCATTGTCCGCCCCGCCGCATATCGCGCGCGACTGGCTGAAGGTCTTGCTGACCAACGCCGAGGCAGCCGAAACCGACGGACAATATGAAGTCGCCTATCGCATTGCTTCCAAACTGCGCGATGCCTTTCCGGCAGGCACCGATATCACCAAGCTCGACCTTGCCACACGCGATCCCTATACCAGCCTTGCCTGGCTGGCGGGCGAAGCAGCCTATTACCGGCTGGGTCGCCCGCGTGAGGCGATCGAGATGTTCAACCTCTATACCGCTGGCGCACGCACCCCGCAGACGCAGGCCAAAGGCCTTTATTGGGCCGGGCGCGCTGCCAAAAAGGCAGGCGATATGGCCAGTGCGCAGCGTTACTGGACCGAGGCTGCGCGCTTTTACGATTTCTTCCATGGCCAATTGGCTCTGGAAGCTTTAGGACAGCCCTTGCCCGCTACACCGTCTGCCCCCCCTTTGCCGCAACTGGCCGCCAACAGCGTGCCGCCCACCTATACCGCGGCGCGCATGTCGTCGTCTTTCCCAGGCTGGAAAGACTCGAACAGTTTCATGCGCGCGCTTTCCAATTCGGCCAAGACCGAAGAGGATTTCAAACGGCTCTTCGCCTGGGCAAACATGATCGGACGTCCCGATCTTGCGGTGATCGCTGCCCGCAGCGCGCGGATCGAAGGACATAGCAGCACGATCCGGCTGGGCTATCCCACGGTCGCTGTACCGGCCGATCAGGCCGGCAACTGGACCTTCATCCACGCCATTGCACGACAGGAAAGCCAGTTCGACCGCAACGCCGTCAGCCATGCAGGCGCCCGCGGGCTGATGCAACTGATGCCGGGGACGGCGCGCGAAACTTCGGGCAAGATTGCCATGGCCTATCGTCCAGAGGCGCTGAACAGCGATATCACCTACAATATCCAGCTGGGATCGACCTATTTCCAGCGGATGCTAAGCTATTATGGCGGCAGCTATCCTCTGGCGGTCGCCGCCTACAATGCGGGGCCTGGCAATGTGAACAAGTGGCTCGCCCGTAACGGCGACCCGCGTACCGGGCGTATCGACATTCTCGACTGGATCGAGCAGATTCCGATTTTCGAAACGCGCAACTATGTGCAGCGCGTGTTGGAAAATGCGGTGATGTACGACCATCTGAACCCGGACAAGGCGCGCTATAAAACGGCAACGCCTTTAAGCAATTATCTAGGCCGCCGCCCGGCGACGTAATTGTAACACCGTAGTGCTGAGCCTGTCGAAGCACGCTTCTCAGCGTCAGCGCAAACCTTGAGACGCCCTTCGACAGGCTCAGGGCTACGGTTTTCATTTCAATTGCTCTAAAGCCGAAAAATGACCGAACGCACCAACCCGATCACCCCGACGGGCTTTGCCGCCCTGCGTGCCGAATATGACCGGCTTTTTGCCGTCGAACGCCCCGCCGTCGTAGAGATCGTCAGCTGGGCCGCGGGCAATGGCGACCGCAGCGAGAATGGCGACTATATCTATGGCAAGCAGAAATTGCGCGCGATCGACCGTGAGCTTGGGCGACTATCTAAAAAGATAAAGTCGGCCAATGTCATCGATCCGACAAAGCAGCCGGACAAGAATCGTGTGTTCTTCGGTGCCACCGTGACAATAGCCGACGAGGACGACAATCAACGCACTATAACATTAGTCGGCGATGATGAGGCGGATGCTGGAGAAGGCCGGATCGGGTGGAACTCGCCCCTTGCCCGTGTGCTGCGCGGTGCTTCGGTCGGCGACTTGCGCACGGTGCAGCTGCCGGGCGGACCGAAGGAGTGGGAAGTGGTCGCGATCAGCTATCCGGCCTGATCGCCGAAAGCCTCATTTGCCATTTTCACCAATTCCGGATCAGCCGCCGGAAACTCCTTTGGCACATGCGCCTTCAGTTCGCCCACAATATGCGTCAGCACCGCAATCCGCGCCGCTTTCTGGTTGTTGCCATCGAACACGGCCCAGCGCGCGTGCGGCTTGTCAGTCTTTGCCAGCATGTCTGTGATCGCCGCAAGATAGGCTTCGCGCTTTGACCGGTTACGGAAATCGTCCGCCGTCACCTTCCAGCGCTTGGCGGGATCTTCCAGCCGTTCTTGCAG
>JBOFLS010000082.1:0-11070 GCA_051657985.1 Sphingorhabdus sp.
TTTTGTCGACGCATATCGTCGACGATGTCGCCGATCTCTGCCCACGAATGGCTGTGCTGGCAGGGGGCAAGGTGCAACTCGAAGGCGCGCCGCTCGATTTGATTGCGCAGACCAAAGGCCGCGTTTGGAAAAAGACAATTGATCGCGATGAGTTGGAGGCCTATCAGGAACGGTATCAGGTGATCTCAACCCGGCTGTTCGCCGGCCGCACGATCATCCATATCCTTGCCGACGATAAGCCTGCGGAATTCGAAGTGGTCGAGGCGGGCCTCGAAGACGTCTATTTTACCACACTCGCCGACCTGCGCCGCGCGGCCTGAGAGGAGATAGAACATGCTCCTGAACGTCGCGCGTTTCGAACTGCGCTATCAGTTGCGCAATCCGGTTTTCTGGGTGTCGCTCTTCCTGTTTTTACTGCTAGGTTTTGGTGTGGCCGCAAGCGAAAATGTGAGCATTGGCACGCCGGGAACGGTTCACGAAAATGCGCCGCATGCGATTGCATCGATGATCGCGCTATCCTCGCTATTCTATCTGTTCGTCATTACGTCCTTTGTAGCCAATGCGGTCGTCCGCGATGATACCACCGGCTATGGGCCGATCATCAAGGCTACATCGATTGGAAAGCGCAATTATGTACTTGGGCGGTTTTTGGGCGGGCTGGGCATTGCCTTGCTTGGCTATCTGGCGGTTCCGTTGGGCATGTTCATCGGCTCGCTGATGCCGTGGGTTGATCCCGAAACGGTGGGTCCGCAAAACCCCGCCTTCTACCTCTGGCCCTATCTGATCTTTGCCGTGCCCAACATATTGCTGATGAGCAGTCTGCTTTTTGGTTTTGCAACGATTACCCGGTCGATGATGTGGAGCTATGTTGGCGTCGTCATATTCTTCATGGGCTATCTGATCGTCACCACGCTGTTGGCCAACAGGATTGAATACCAGCAAGCAATGGCGCTCTACGAACCGCTTGGCTTCGGCGCGCTTTCAGAGGCTACGCGGTACTGGACCGCGGCGGATATGAATTCCAGACTGTTGTCCTTCGATGGCAACATTTTTCTTAATCGTATCATTGTCATCGCGATAGCCCTTGCCTTGCTCGCGCTGACTTATTGGCGGTTCTCGATGGCGGAACGCGCGCCTTCAAAACGTAAGCTGAAAAAGCTGGCAAACGAACGGATGGCCGAAGGTGCAAATGACCAACCGGTGCAGATCGCTGCCATTGCAGCGACAAGGCGGTTCGATGGGGCTACAACCCGGGTCCAGTTCCTGACCCGTATGAAGACCGAGATCATGCAGGTCTTGCGAAGCCCTGGGCTGATCGTGCTGATGCTGCTTGCGATGATCAACACCATTGCAGGTTTATTCTTAACCCAGACCTTGTTCGGCACCCCGTCGCATCCGCTGACCGCCAACAACATTACCAATATCATGCAGGGCTTTTCGATCTTTCTGCTGATCATCGCGGTGTTCTATGGCGGCGAGCTGGTATGGCGCGAACGCGATGTGAAAATCAGCGAGATCATCGATTCAACCCCTGTACCGAACTGGGCCATCACCATTCCGAAAGTGTTGGCGATACTTTTCGTGCTGCTGCTCATCAACCTGATCGCGATGACGACCGGTCTATTGTTCCAACTGGCCAAGGGCGCACCCGAACTGGGGATTGCCAACTATGTCAGCTGGCTGCTGGTGCCGATGACGGTTGATATGTTGCTTATTGCGATTTTGGCCGTCTTTTTTCAGGCTATCAGCCCGAACAAATATGTCGGCTGGGGGCTGTTTCTGATTTGGTTCATCGCCGGAATATTCCTGGTCAATATGGGTTATTCGAATGCGCTCTACCGTTATGGCAGCGGCCCTGCGGAGCCTTTAAGCGATATGAACGGGTCGGGTGGCTTTGCCTATGGCGCATGGGTGCTGCGCGCCTATTGGTTGGCGTTCGGCATGATCCTGCTTGTGATCGCGCACCTGGTCTGGCCACGGGGAACCGACACGCGCTGGCGTAGTCGGCTTAAGCGCATCCGCCCCGGCCTGCGTGGTGCGCCGCTGGCGCTGACGGGTGGTGCCTTGGCTGTAATGATCGGCACGGGCGCTTATGCCTGGCACAATTTCAAGGTTCTCAACCGTTATGAAACCAGCGAACAGGCGGAAAAGTGGGCGGCAGATTATGAAAGGAAATATCTGAAATACGAAACGCTGCCGCGTCCGGTGGTGAAATCGGTGAAAATCGATGCGCAGATATTCCCCAAGGAACGCCGCTTCGAAACCATGGGAAGTTATGCCCTGCGCAATGAAACCGATGCGCCGATTGCCGAAGTGCATATCCGTCAAGGGATACGCGACGTCGAATTCCTGCAGCTCGACCTTATAGGGGCCAAGCTGGTCAAGGATGACAAGACGTTCGGATACCGCATTTTTCGTTTTGATCGGCCCCTGGCCCCGGGCGCAGCGACAGAGCTGAAATTCCAGTCGCGGATCTGGCACCGCGGTTTCCGCAACGGACAGCCGGCGACGACGATCAATCTGAACGGCACCTTCGTCAACAATTATGTGTTTGCACCGATCATCGGCATGAACCGCAGCAACGGCCTGTTGCAGGACCGCACGCAACGACGGCGGCAAGGGCTGTCTGCCGAATTGCGGACGGCCAAGCTGGAGGATATGCCAGCCACACGCGAAAACTATCTGCGCAGCGATTGGGTGATGTCGGATATCAGAGTGACCACCGACGCCGACCAGGTGCCGATCGCGCCTGGTCGGAAGGTGGCGGAGGCAACGAAAGCCGGAAGAAGGAGCGCGCATTTTGTATCCAGCGCGCCGATCCACAATTTCCTGTCAATCCAGTCGGCGCGGTACAAACTGACGCAGAAGAACCATAAGGGCGTGCAGTTGACGATCTTCCACGATCCGCGCCACGAATGGAATGTGCCGGCAATGCTAAAGGCGCTGGAGGTTGGCCTCGATTATTATCAGGCGAATTTTGGGCCCTACCAGTTCGATCATGCGCGTATCATCGAGTTTCCCGGATATGAAAGTTTCGCCCAGGCTTTTGCCGGGACGATGCCCTATTCGGAGAGCATCGGCTTTGCCGCCGATGTGCGCGATCCTGACTCGATCGACTATGTCACCTATATCACCGCTCATGAACTGGCCCATCAATATTGGGGGCACCAGGTTGTCAGCGCAGACATGCAGGGGCAGACGATCTCCGTCGAAACGCTGGCACAATATTCTGCACTGATGATCATGAAACAAATGTACGGCGAGGATAAGATCCGTCGCTTTCTGAAATACGAACTCGACCAGTATCTGAACGGTCGCAAGGGCGATCCGATCGGCGAACAGCCGCTTTACCGGGTCGAGAACCAGCCTTATGTCCATTATCGCAAGGGCAGTCTGGTCATGTATCTGCTGCAGGAACGGCTGGGAGAGGATGCAGTCAACCGCGCGCTTGCCCGGTTCATCCAGACCTGGAAGTTCAAGGGCGCCCCCTATCATCGATCGGTCGATCTGATCGCCGAGTTCAGGAAGGAAGCGGCCACTCCCGAACAGCAGGCACTGATCACGGACTTGTTCGAAAGAATCGCCGTCTACAATCTGAAAGCCAAGGAAGCGAAGACGAAGAAGCTGGCTAATGGTTTGTGGGAAACGGCAATTTCGGTTGAGGCCGCGAAATATTATGCCGATGCCAAGGGCAACGAAAAGGTTGCGTCACTGGCTGAGCCAATTGAGGTCGGACTATTTATTGCCCGGCCGGGCATTGGCGCTTTCGGCAAAAAGGACGTGGTTTCGATCGAACGCAAACCGATAAAGGGCGGCAAGTTAATGATCGTGATGATGTCTAAAACTAAACCGAAATTTGCCGGGATCGATCCGTACAATTTTTACATCGACCGCAATTCCGATGACAATGTGGTGGATGTGACGGGGTAAGTAGAACCATCACACCCTGGCAAAGGCCGGCGCCGCTGGGGTTTTTTACTAAACCAGTTCAGTTTAAACCTTTTACGGCCTTGGCCTTTACCGTAGCTGCGTAAATCTTTACCTTACACGCGGTCCGCCAAAAGGCATTGGCGGTGGTGCGCGGCGTACGCCACGGGGAAGTTGTGCCTGATAGGCACGACCGCAATGTTCAACGCAATAAGGAAAACCAGGGTTCACCGCCTCACCGCAGAAATGGAAATCGGGTTCACCCGGATGTCCCATCGGCCAACGGCAGACACGGTCCGAAAGGTCGAGCAACGAAGTCTTGTCGGCAATTTCCGGGCTTGGTTTAGCAGGAACAAGCCGGCGTGGCGGCGCGGGTGGGATCGGTGCCTGCTGATCGCCGGGCCCTTGGCGCATGAATCCCCCAGGGCCGATCGAAACGATCTTGGGCATATCCGCTTGTGGGCGCATGACCGGTTGCATAGGCGTCATGACCGGACGATCCATGGCCGGCATCGGTGACGCCGGTTTGGACAAAACAGTCTTTTCAACGGGCTTAGGCTTAGGCTTTGCGACAGCTGCTGCGGGTTTCGCCTCCACCTCGTTTGCCTTCACGGGCGATGGTCTGGATTTCAGCCCAAGGCGGTGCGCCTTGCCGATAACGGCATTCCGGCTGACCCCCCCCAGCTCGTCCGCGATTTGGCTCGCGGTCAGGCCTTTTTCCCACATTGCTCTAAGGCGGTCGATCCGCTCATCGGTCCAGGACATTGATGCTCCAAAAAAATAAAAGGCTGCGGCACTTGCCGGATAAAGCGCTAGGCCGTAGTCGAAACTGTCATGAGTATCCAGAACAAATCTAATATCGATGGCCTGCCGGTTCAAGGTGAACGCTTTATCCGCAACGTGAACTGGGTGGGTCTGAAAACGCTGTATCTGAAAGAAGTGCGCCGCTTTATGAAGGTGCAGCTGCAAACCGTCTGGGCACCCGCGATCACGACCCTGCTCTATCTGATCATTTTCACGGTGGCGCTGGGCGGGGTAAAGCCACAAGTGTTGGGCGTGCCCTTTGCCGATTTCATCGCGCCGGGGCTGATCATCATGGGAATGATGCAAAACAGTTTCGCAAATTCGAGCTTTTCGCTGCTGGTCGGCAAGATCCAGGGAACGATAGTCGATTATCTGATGCCACCGCTGTCAAACCTTGAACTGCTGATCGCGATGGTTGGCGCGGCGGTGACGCGCGCGATCATGGTTGGTGGTACCGTCTGGCTGGCGATGGCTTTATGGCCTGGGGTCGACGTAACTCCAGACCATTTTGGTGCTGTGATCTGGTTCGGCCTCATGGGTGCGATGTTGCTTGCGCTGATCGGGGTCATGACCTCGATCTGGGCGGAAAAATTCGATCATGCCGCGGCGATCACCAATTTCGTAGTGGCCCCCGCGGCGCTGCTATCGGGCACTTTCTATTCGGTCGATCGCCTTTCCCCGACCTTTCAAGCAATTAGTCATGCCAACCCCTTCTTTTACGCCATTTCCGGCTTCCGCTATGGCTTTATCGGTAATGCCGACAGTCCGGTACTGTTCGGCGCGATCCTATTGCTGGCGATCAATATTGTGTTGGGAATCGCAGCCTATATGTTGCTGCGTTCGGGATGGAAGCTGCGTAACTAACGGGCCCCGATACAACCTAAACCTTGTTCGATTTTGATTGAATCAAAATCACGGTCTGATTCCATTTGTTTTCCGTGATTTCCTAGCCGTGAAATGCTCCATTTCGCTCGAAATCACTTTAACCGGCCGGTATCCAGTTCTGCGCGCGGCAGATCGGGCCATAGCAGCCCTTCACCACCAGATGGCCCGATTTGCCTTTGTATACGACGGAACGATAGGTCTTGCCATTACGCGGGTCGTAGATTTGGCCCTTCCACTCTTTGCCGTCGGCCTTTAGCCCTAGCAGCACATTCATACCAAGCAGGGTGCGACTGCGCAGCGCTGGGTTGGGATTGTTGATATCCTTTTGCGCGGCACCGCCTGGCGGTGTCTTTAAAAACTTGGCAAGCTTGCCGCACATCGCCGATCCGCAGGCATAAATTTCGATAATTCCATCCCTGTCGTCGGTTATATACCGCCCGGTGATCGGTGCGGCGGCCTGCGCTGCGCTGTATAGAGCTGTTGGAATCAATAGCGACGCGATTATTTTTTTCATGGAACGGTTTCTCCTCGGCGAGCGCTTTTTAAAGCGTCGCACGTCCTGCGCAATAGTTTTGCCTTTAACGCCGTGCATGCTAATCGAGATCCATGACCGATATCATCCTTTACGATTATTGGCGTTCGTCCGCTGCCTATCGGGTGCGGATCGTGCTGAACCTCAAACAAGTGGCTTACACATCGGTCCCGATCAATTTGGCGGAAGGTGAGCAGAAAGCGTTGGATCATGTCGCACGCAATCCGCAAGGGCTTGTACCGACATTGTCGATCGATGGGCATGACCTGACGCAAAGCCTGGCGATCATCGATTATCTCGATGCGAAATATCCCAATCCGCCGATGGTTTCGCCCGAACCCGCAATGCGCGCCAAGACGCTGGCACAAGCGATGATCATCGCCGCAGACATTCACCCGATCAACAATCTGCGTATCCTGAAATATCTTAAAAACCCGCTGGGTCACTCTCAAGATCGGATCGATGACTGGTATCGTCATTGGGTATCAGAAGGCCTGACCGCACTGGAAGCCATGGCCCCCGAAGACGGCCTGTTCGGCAGCGATCTACCCAATATGGCCGACGTCTGCCTGGTGCCGCAAATGTACAATGCCCGGCGGTTCGATACCCCGCTGGAGGCTTTTCCCAAACTGGTACGGATTGATAAGGCGTTACGGGAGATCGACGCTTTTGCGAGGGCTGCACCGGAGGCGGTAGGGCCTGAGTGAGAACCTGAAGCCCCCACTCTCAAAGGGGCGTAAGATTAAGGGTCTTAATGCATAATGATTTAGGCCTTAAAACTTCGTCATCCCCGCGAAGGCGGGGATCCATCACTTGAGCTTTCGGTTTGAGCCGCACCGCAGGTATAGACCTAGCGTTCAGGAGATGGATTCCCGCCTTCGCGGGAATGACGAAATAAAAGAATAGAGAAATACATGCGCAAACCCCTTGTTATGGCAGTTGCAAAGTTACCATTGATAAGCGCCATACTTATTTTATTAGTTTCGTCGCCTATCCAAGCCCAGGAATGTGATTTCACGTGCGAGGAAGCACAATTGGGGCCGAATCTTGCGATTGCCCCTGCGCCGCTAATCGACCCGCCTATCAATCAACCTAGGTCCTTCATTGACGACGAGGAAATAATCGTAACCGGCCGTCTACCCGATGCCAGAAGCGATGCGACCGAAACCGGCGTTATTATCGCCGTGCCAGATATTCCCGGCCAACGCCTTGAGAACACTCTGCTCAACGTTCCCGGTCTGCAACAATTCCGCCGTTCGGATGCGCGCACTGCAAATCCGACGAGCCAAGGCGTCACGCTGCGCGGACTTGGTGGCAATGCTTCATCGCGGGCGTTACTGTTTCTTGACGATGTGCCGCAAGCCGACCCCTTTGGCGGGTGGGTGAGCTGGCCCGGCTATGATGCGCTCAATCTCGCGAGCATCCATGTGCGCAAGGGCGGCGGACAGCCGGGTGCGGGGCCGGGGGCACTGGCGGGAGTGATTGAACTCGACAGTCTGCAAAACATCGACGCCGCCAGCCTGTCCGCTGCTTATGGCAGCCGTGACAGCATGGAGGCGCGCGGGCGCTTAGCTCGCCAGATAGGCGGCGGTAGCCTGACATTGGGGGCAAGCTACGCGCGCGGCGACGGGTTCGTACCGATTATTGCATCGCAACAAGGCGCAGTTGATCGCGCGGCACCCTATGAGCAGGAAGGACTTGCACTACGCATGGTGGCGCCGCTTTCGGAATCGACCGAATTGCAAGCCAATTTGCGCGGTTTCTCCGACGAACGTGATCGCGGAGTCGATTTCAGCGACAATAAAAACAGCGGCGTCGATGCAAGTCTTCGTGTCGTTAGACGGACGGGTGATTGGCAGTGGTCGGCGACCGGTTATGTGCAGGTCCGCGAATTTTCCTCGCAATTCGGAGCCGTTGCAGTGAACCGATCGACGGTAACACCGACACTCGATCAATTCGCCACGCCTTCGACCGGGTTAGGCCTGCGTTTGGAGGTGCGTCCGCCGGTCGGCGACAATGCCGAGTTGCGGCTGGGTGGGGAATGGCGACGGGCAATTGGCGAGACGCGCGAGAATTTCACCTTTGTCGCAGGCGCGCCTACCAGATTGCGTACGGCGGGAGGGCGAACCGACAGCTATGGCGTGTTTGTCGAAGGTAGTATCGAACCGGCAGAGGGCCTGACGCTGAGCGGCGGTGGACGGCTAGATCGCTGGGAGATCGACAACGGCTTTCGGCGCGAGGTGAATATCGGCGGGACGGTGCGTTCGGACGATCGCTTTGCCGATCGGGCCGATGTCGAAGGAACCGCTCGGCTGGGGCTTGGCTGGGAATTGGCGGACGCTTTGACATTGCGCGCGTCGGGTTATTTGGGTTGGCGATTGCCGACCTTGAACGAGCTGTATCGGCCATTCCGCGTGGGAGCCGATGCAACGGCGGCGAACGAGGCGCTGGCACCGGAACGGATAAAGGGTGTTGAGGCAACGCTCGATTATGACAATGGCGATTTCGGGCTTTCGGCAACCGCTTTTTACAACCGCCTTGATAACGCGATTTCCAATGTCACGCTGGGGCAGGGGCCAAGTACTTTTCCAGGTGTCGGCTTTGTCGCAGCGGGCGGCACCTATCGGCAACGGCAAAATCTGGATGCGATTGTCAGCAAGGGCGTGGAACTGGATGGCTGGTTCTCGCTGGCTGACGATCTGAATGCACGTTTCGGTTATGCCTATGTCGATGCCAAGGTGCAGGGCGACGGCGCGGCGGCAGCGCTCGATGGTCTTCGGCCAGCGCAAGTGCCCCGGCACTTTGCCAATGCGGGGGTCGACTATGATGGCCGACCTTTGCGGGCAGGCTTGTCGCTGCGCTACATAGGCAGCCAGTTTGAGGATGATGCCAATAGCCGTCGGCTTGATGACGCGCTCGCAGTCGACGCGTATTTAGGATACGTCTTAACTGAAAGGCTGCGGGTCGAATTTCGTAGCGAGAATCTGTTTGGTGCACGTGTTGAGGCGGCGATTTCGGGTAGCGGCGTGATCGAACAGGCAAATCCCCGTACCCTTTGGCTTGGCCTGCGCTGGAATTTTGAGTAGCCCTGCCGTCATGGCCGATGCGAAGCTCTCACCCAAACTCTCTTTAGCCGAATTTCTGCCCTATCAGCTGTCGATCACGTCTAATGCCATCAGCGACCTGATTGCGCGCCGTTATCAGGGGCGGTTTGCGCTCAAGATACCCGAATGGCGGTTGATGGCGGTGTTGGGCGAGCGGCTGAGTGCGACGCAGCGCGAACTGGTTGCGGCGACGGCGATGGACAAGGTCACCGTTAACCGGGCGTCCAAGGCTCTGGTTGAGCGTGGTTTACTGGGGCGTGCGCCAAATGAGACCGACGGCCGTTCGCACCATTTGACGCTGACGGCGCTCGGTCGTGAATTGTACGATCAGATCGTGCCACTGGCGCGTTCCGTAGAAGGGGAACTGGCAAAGGCGCTGACTGCCGATGAAGCCGCTGCTCTTGCCCGGATATTGGACAAGCTGCGCCGGGCTGCGGCAAGCCTGGAAGACAATCGTATCTAAGGCCCTTGGCAAAACTAGTTTCATTTGATACTAAATTGATACGGAATGCGAATCGTTCAGTTTCCGCACATGCCTAACTCAGGAGCCTGGCCATGACCGACCTGTTCGAAAATCCCCTTGGCCTGGACGGCTTCGAGTTTGTGGAGTTTGCGGCTCCCGAAAAGGGCATGCTAGAGCCTGTATTTGCAACGATGGGCTTCACCCATATCGCTTCGCACCGGTCAAAGGATGTGCATCTTTGGCGGCAAGGGGAGATCAACCTGATCGCCAATTATGAACCGCGCAGCCCCGCTGCTTACTTCGCCGCCGAACATGGTGCATCGGCCTGTGGTATGGCGTTTCGGGTGAAGGACGCGGCTGCCGCTTATAAAGAGGCAATCAGTCGCGGCGCCGAACCGGTCGAAAGCAAGACCGGGGTGATGGAACTGCGCATTCCCGCAATCAAGGGTATTGGCGGGGCGTTCATCTATCTGGTCGATCGCTATGCCACGTTGGATAACCCGGACGCGCTGTCGATCTATGACATCGACTTTACCTATCTGCCCGGCGTCGATCGCGTGCCCGTGGGCGCTGGCTTCAGGAAGATCGATCACCTGACCCACAATGTTTATGGCGGCCGCATGGCGCATTGGGCAGGCTGGTATGAGCGGATCTTCAACTTCCGCGAAATCCGCTATTTCGACATCAAGGGCGAATATACCGGGCTTACATCGCGCGCGATGACGGCACCCGATGGCAAGATCCGCATTCCGCTCAATGAGGAAGGCAAGGCCGGCGGCGGGCAGATCGAGGAATATTTGCGCGCCTATAATGGCGAGGGGATTCAGCATATCGCCCTGATCTGCGACGACCTGATCGGTTGCTGGGATAACCTCCAGAAACTGGGTGTTCCCTTCATGACGGCACCGCCTGATACCTATTATACCATGCTCGACGAACGTCTGCCTGGCCATGGCGAGCCAGCCGATCAGCTGAAAGCGCGCGGGATCCTGCTCGATGGCACCACCGAAGGTGGCCAGCCGCGCCTGCTGCTGCAAATCTTCGCCCAGCCGCAGATCGGACCGGTCTTCTTCGAATTCATCCAGCGCCGCGGCGATGAGGGCTTTGGCGAGGGCAATTTCAAAGCCTTGTTCGAAAGCATCGAGCGTGACCAGATTGAACGTGGCGTATTGGAAGTGGAAGCGGCTGAATGAGTGTTCCGTTCAAAACCGATCGTATCCACCATGTCGCCTATCGCTGCAAGGACGCGAAGGAGACGGTGGAGTGGTATGAACGCGTGATGGGCTTTACGTACACCAATGCCTTTGCCGAGGATCATGTGCCCTCAACCGGCGAATATGATCCTTATATGCACA
>JBOFLS010000083.1:0-65525 GCA_051657985.1 Sphingorhabdus sp.
ATCCAGGTTTTCTGGTTCAAACGAACCGGGCGGCGTGTGTTCCGGATGGCCCCGATCCACCACCATTTCGAACAAATGGGCTGGCCTGAATCGACCGTGGTGATCCGTTTCTGGATCATCTCCTTTGTGCTGGCGCTGGCTGGACTGGCGACGCTGAAGCTCAGATGATCGTTTCGGACGCCTTTCGCGGCAAACGCTATGCGGTGTTGGGTCTGGCACGGTCGGGCCTTGCTACGGTGCGCATGCTGGTGGCGAGTGACGCGGAAGTTACAGCCTGGGATGCAAAGGAAGAGGCAAGAGCGCAGGTTGAGGGCAATGTCGAATTCGCCGATCCGATGGAAATCGATTTGGCCGGTTTCGACGGACTGGTTCTATCGCCCGGCGTGCCGCTGAATACGCATCCTATCGCTAACAAGGCACGCGATGCGGGTGTGCCGATCATCGGCGACATCGAGCTGTTCGCGCTGGCCCGCCCTTCGCTGCCGCCGCACAAGGTTATCGGGATCACCGGCACCAATGGCAAATCGACGACTACGGCGCTGCTGCATCATATGATCCAGACGGCGGGCATCCCCACACTAATGGGCGGCAATATCGGTCTGCCGATCCTGTCGCAGCTGCCCCTGCCTGAAGGCGGTGTCTATGTGCTGGAGCTTTCAAGCTATCAAATCGATCTGACGTACAATCTCGATTGCGATGTCGCGGTGCTGACAAACATCACACCCGATCATCTCGATCGCTATGACAGCTTCCTCGATTATGCTGCGGCCAAAGAACAGCTATTCCACATGCAGCATGCCGACAAGCTCTCGGTGATCGCGGTCGACGACGATCGCTGCCGGATGATTGCCAGCCGTGTTCATCACCGGTTGAAACGCGTTTCGGCAAAGGACATAAACGATCAGTCGCGCTGGCCCGCCCTCAAAGGGCCGCACAACGCGCAGAACGTTGCTTGTGCGATCGCTGCGTGTGAAGCTTTGGGGATCGATGCGGCGACCATTGAAAAAGGTCTCGCAAGCTATCCCGGTCTTGCGCACCGTATGGAGCCTTTGGGCGAGGTCGATGGCGTGCTGTACGTCAATGACAGTAAGGCCACCAATCCGACCTCGACCGCGCCCGCGCTCGATGCTTATCCGGCCATCCACTGGTTGCTGGGCGGTCAGTCCAAGGGCGAGGATCTCGATGCCTGCTTGCCGCACTTAGCCAATGTACGCGCAGCCTATGCTTATGGCGAGGATGGTGCGCTATTGGCCACGCTCTTGTCAGGCAAGATCGAGGTTGCAACATTTGCCGATCTCGAAAACGCGACACAGGCCGCCGCATCGGCAGCCAAACCGGGGGAGGTCGTGCTGCTCTCTCCGGCGTGCGCCTCATTCGACCAATTCAGGGATTTCGAGCATCGCGGCGATACTTTCCGCGAAATCGTCGCATCGTTACGCAATAGGGGGGCGTGATGTTGGATATATTGAAAGGCAATGGACATAGTCTGCCGCAGGGTTTCGGCGGTAAACGCGATCTTTCGAACCGCCTCGGGAGGGGCGACCGCTCGCCTTTGAGCATCTGGTTCTGGGAACTCGACCGCGTGCTCTTGTCGCTGATCCTGGTATTGATAGCCATCGGCCTGATTGCGGTTGCAGCCGGGTCTCCCGCAACAGCGCGCAGGCTTTCGACCGACACCGCGACATTGAGCCCGCTTTATTTCTTCTACAAACAATTGGCGTGGGTCGCTTTTGGCATCCCAGTCATGTTCATCGTCTCGCTCTATCCGCGCGAACAGGCGAAACGGATCGCCATTGGCGGATTTTGTCTGTTCTTGCTGCTGCTGCTGCTGATCCCGGTTTTGGGAAAGGAAGTGAACGGATCGCAGCGCTGGTTCGGCTTCGGCCCCGCCAGTTTTCAGCCTTCGGAATTTCTAAAGCCCTGCTATGCGGTGACGATGGCCTGGGTTATCAGCTGGCGACAGCGCGATCCGACCTTGCCTGTGCGCACGATCACCATGGCGGTTACCGCATTGATCTGCGGTGCATTGATGCTGCAACCGGATCTGGGGCAGACGATCCTCTTTTGCGGCGTATGGTTTGCGCTCATGATGGTTTCAGGTGTGCAGGCCAAGCTGCTTTGGTCGAGCATCGTTGGCGGGATTGTCGGTATCGTTGCCGCCTATAATCTCTACTCGGTCGCGCAACAGCGGATCGACGCCTGGATTTTTGGCACCGATGGCATTACGCATGATAAACTAGCGATGGCGACGCTTACCGGTGGCGGGTTCGTCGGCACCGGCCCCGGCCTGGGCAAACGCAAATTCGCACTGCCTGAGGCGCACACCGATTATATCTTTTCGGTGGTGGGCGAGGAGTTCGGACTGCTTGCGTGCATGGTTATCGCGTTCCTGTTTTTCGCAATCCTGATCCGCGTGGTCGTTCGCATGCTCGATGAACAGGACCAATTCATTCTGCTGGCGGTGACGGGTTTAGTTACGCAATTTTGTGGGCAGGCAATGATCAACATTTCGGTCAATCTTGGCATTTCCCCCTCAAAAGGCATGACTTTGCCCTTCATCAGCTATGGCGGATCATCGACGCTCGCGCTGTGTCTGTGCTGCGGACTGCTGCTCGCATTGACCCGTCGAAATCCCTTTCTTGACCAGTCCCCCTATATCGGGAATGGACGCTGAAATATGAGCGTATCGCGTAACTTTGTATTGGCTGCAGGCGGCACTGGTGGGCATATTATTCCAGCTTATGCGCTGGGTGCCGAATTGATACGCCGCGGGCATCAGGTCGCCCTTATTACCGACAATCGCGGCTCCGCCATTTCGGGCTGCCCGGAAGGGATGGAAGCGCATATCATGCCTGCTGGGCGCGTGGCCGGCGGCCCACGCGGCTGGCTGGCGGCAGCGCGCAACATCTGGCGCGGGCGGGCAATGGCAAAAGCGCTGTTCGCCGAACTTGATCCGACGGCGGTGGTCGGTTTTGGCGGCTATCCGGCGCTGCCTGCGTTGCTGGCGGCCTTTTCGCATAGCGTACCAACTATCATTCATGAACAGAACGCCGTGCTCGGCCGCGTCAACCGGCTGGTCGCAGGTAAGGTCAATGCCATTGCCACAGCCTATCCCGACGTGCAGCGGGTGAAGCCCGGCCATTCTGCCAAGGTCCATCTGGTCGGCAATCCGGTGCGTGCGGAAGTGATCGATCTGCGGGACGAGCCTTTCCCCCCTTTTATCGAGGACGGCGTGTTCCGGGTGCTTGTTACCGGGGGAAGCCAGGGCGCGTCGATCCTTTCGGAAGTGGTGCCCGATGCGCTGGCCCGTTTGCCACTGAATTTGCGGCGTCGCCTGCAGGTCACGCAGCAGTGCCGTGCTGAGGATCTGGAAAAGGTGCGCAAAACCTACGCCGATCATTCGATCCCGGCGCAGCTCGCGACCTATCTGGAAGATTTTCCGGAAAGGCTTGGTTGGTCGCATCTGGTGATCGGGCGGGCAGGAGCCTCGACCATTGCCGAACTCACTTGTGCGGGGCGCCCGGCAATCCTGATCCCACTGCCAAGCGCGATGGACAACCATCAGGCTTTCAATGTGATCGAGATGGTGAAGGCAGGCGGTGCGCGTGCCATCCATCAAACGGCCTTTACGCCGGTCGAACTTGCCAAACAAATTCAGAAAATCGCGTTGTCCCCTGAGACTATCGAAAACGCAGCGCGTGCTGCGAAAAGCTGTGGGCGGCCCGATGCGGTGCATGATCTGGCCGATCTGATCGAATCCTTCGGCCGCGCGCCGTTGATGCAGACATTGACCACCAAGGAAGACAAAGGCCTCAACCTGGGCGGCGCACAACCGGCGATGGCGAAGGAAGCGGCAACATGAAGGCCCTTCGACAAGCGTATTATGATCGGGACACAACTCCTATGAGCACCTTTCCCTTTCCGTTCGTGTCGAGCGAAGACGAGACACCGTACAGGACTGCGGGGCCTCTCGTCTATGCTCGAGGCGAACGGATCTGGGGGCTTAAGGCAAAACGGAAAAGCTTTAGAGGTGTCCAATGAAAGGTGTGGGCACCGATATCGGTACGATCCATTTCGTCGGCATTGGCGGCATCGGCATGTCGGGCATTGCCGAGGTGATGCACAATTTGGGTTATTCGGTGCAGGGCAGCGACATTGCCGAAGGCTATGTGATCGAGGGCCTGCGCAAGCACGGGATCAAAGTGATGATCGGCCATGACGCCACCAATCTGGGCGATGCGGCGGTGGTGGTAACCTCGACAGCCGTAAAGCGCGGCAACCCGGAAGTCGAGGCGGCGCTCGAAAAACGCGTGCCGTTGGTGCGCCGGGCGGAAATGCTCGCCGAGCTGATGCGGTTGAAATACACCGTTGCAGTTGCGGGCACGCATGGCAAGACCACCACGACGTCCCTGATTGCGGCAATGTTAGATGCGGGCGGGCTCGATCCCACGGTGATTAACGGTGGCATCATCAACAGTTATGGTTCGAACGCGCGGCTGGGCGACAGCGACTGGATGGTGGTTGAGGCCGACGAAAGCGATGGTAGTTTCCTTCGGCTGGACGGCACCATTGCGGTGGTTACCAATATCGATCCCGAACATCTCGATCATTATGGCGACTTCGATACCGCCAAGGCCGCCTATATCGAGTTTATCGAGAATGTGCCTTTCTATGGCGTGGCGATCCTGTGCCTCGATCATCCCGAAGTGCAGGCGATCATCCCGCGCATCCGCGATCGGCGGATACTGACCTATGGCTTTTCGGCCCAGGCCGATGTGCGTGCGGATAATGTGCGGCCCGAACTGGGCGGCAACACCTTTGACGTCGTCATTCGCGCGCGCGACGGTAGCAAGCGCGAGATCACGGACGTGTTCCTGCCCATGTCGGGCAAGCATAATGTGCAGAACGCGCTGGCCGCCATTGCCGTGGGGCTGGAACGCGGCATGACCGACGAACAGGTGCAGGCGGGCTTCGCCAAATTCGGCGGGGTCAAACGGCGTTTCACCAAGGTGGGCGAGGTCGATGGCGTGACCATCATCGACGATTATGGCCATCACCCGGTTGAGATTCGCGCTGTGCTCTCGGCGGCGCGCGAGGGTGCCAAGGGCCGGGTGATCGCGGTTTGCCAGCCACACCGTTATTCGCGGCTCGGCAATCTGATGGACGACTTCGCGACCGCCTTCAACGATGCCGATGTCGTTTATATCAGCCCGGTCTATGCAGCGGGTGAAGCTCCGATTGAGGGTGTGTCTAGCGCCGAACTGGTTGGCAAGATCAAGCGGCGCGGTCACCATAGCGCGCAGGAAATCCAAAGTGCCGAGGCGCTGGCGAAGGAACTGGCAACGACGACGCGCGAAGGCGATCTTGTGGTCTGCTTGGGCGCGGGCGACATTACCAAATGGGCGGCCGGGTTGGCTGAGGCAATTAAAAGGGCAAAGCTTTCATGACTTTTCCTTCATCCGTTCGCCCTGAGCCTGTCGAAGGATTGTCTTGCTCTGTGTTGCAGAAAGAAGAACAGGGCTTCGACAAGCTCAGCCCGAACGGAATAAAAGAGATAAGAGGTAAACTGACGCCCGAGGCACCACTGGCCCCACTTGTATGGTTTAAATCAGGCGGCAGCGCTGAATGGCTGTTCGAGCCAAAGGATGTCGCCGATTTGCAGGCTTTCCTGCGCAATATCGATCCTGCGGTGCCTGTTATGGCGCTGGGGCTGGGATCGAACCTGATCGTCCGCGATGGTGGCGTTCCGGGCGTGGTCGTACGGCTGGGCAAGGCTTTTGCAAAGGTTGACAAAGTTGACACCAATATCCTCAACTGCGGGGGTGGGGCTTCCGGCATCCTTGTCTCCTCGACCGCGCGGGATGCGGGGATTGCAGGTATGGAATTCCTCCGCTCAATTCCCGGCACCGTAGGCGGTTTCGTTCGCATGAATGGCGGAGCCTATGGCGGCGAGGTAAAGGACATATTGGTCGATTGCGACGTAGTGATGCGCAATGGCGATTTGGTAAAGCTGTCAGTCGCCGACTTACACTACAGCTACCGTCACTCGGAACTGCCCGATGGCGCAATCGTCGTCGCGGCCCGTTTCCAAGGCCAACCCGGTGAACCCGAAGCCATACAAGCCGAAATGGACCGCATCTCCGCCAGCCGCGAGGCCTCGCAGCCGCTGCGTTCGAAAACCGGTGGCTCGACCTTCAAGAACCCCGATGGCCAGAAGGCTTGGGCATTGGTTGACGAAGCTGGATGCCGCGGGCTGCAAATCGGCGGCGCGCAGGTTTCGGAAAAGCACACCAACTTCCTGATCAACACCGGCAATGCCACCAGCGCCGAGATCGAGGAACTGGGCGAAGAAATCCGCCGCCGTGTGAAGGCGAAGTCGGGCGTCGAACTGCAATGGGAAATCCAGCGGGTGGGGGTTGCAAAGTGAAGTTTCCAATATACCAGCACCGTCACCCTGAACTTGTTTCACCTTGCGGTGACTTCGTTCCAGGGTCCATTCTGCCTCTCTACCCTTCGGCCTGCGTGGCGCGATGGACCCTGAAACAAGTTCAGGGCGACGAGTCTTGGTTGGAGTGCGCACCGTGACCAAACCTATCCACGTCGCAGTCCTTATGGGTGGTTGGTCGAACGAGCGTCCTGTCTCACTGATGAGCGGTAATGGCGTGGCCGATGCGCTTGAGCGCGTCGGCTATAAGGTCAGCCGGGTCGATATGGACCGCAATGTGGCAGTCTCGCTGGCCGAGCTGAAACCCGATGTCGTCTTCAACGCGCTCCATGGCGTACCCGGTGAGGATGGCAGCGTGCAGGGTATGCTCGACCTGATGGGGATCAAATATACCCATAGCGGCATGGTCACCTCGGTGATCGCGATCGACAAGGAACTGACCAAGCAAAGGCTGGTGCCCGCCGGTATCCCAATGCCCAAGGGGACGATGGTTCAGAGCGAAAGCCTGTATGCGGGCGATCCGCTGCCGCGGCCCTATGTGTTGAAACCGGTCAACGAGGGCAGCTCGGTCGGTGTCGCCATCGTCAAGGCCGACAGCAATTATGGCGATCCGATTTCCCGTAACGCCAAGGGGCCGTGGCAGGAATTTGACGAACTGCTCGCCGAACCCTTCATCAAGGGCCGCGAGCTGACTGTTGCCGTGCTTGGCGGGCAGGCGCTATGCGTGACCGAACTCAAGCCCAAAAGCGGCTTTTATGATTTCGATGCCAAATATACCGACGGCCTGACCGATCATATCTGCCCTGCCGAAATCCCCAAGGATATCGAAGACTATATGATGGAGCTGGCGCTGAAGGCGCACCGGCTGCTCGGCTGCAAGGGTGCATCGCGCACCGATTTTCGCTGGGACGACGAACTGGGCCGCGACGGCGTATTCGTGCTCGAAACCAACACCCAGCCGGGCATGACTCCCTTGAGCCTTGTACCCGAACAGGCCAAGAAGATGGGGATCAGCTATGAACAGCTGGTCGACATTCTGGTGAAGGAGGCGCTGGCATGAAGGCGGCGACCGGGCGCAAGACCACGGCCAAGGCCCGCAAGGCGACACCGCGTAAAAAAGTGCGGCAGACGGGACTGATCGACCGGTTGCTACGCATATTGCCGTTTACCGAACAGGATATCCAGCGCGTGCTGACCTGGGGTGTGCTGGCCGTATTGTTGCTGGTCGCGCTGATCATCGCCAACTGGTTCGGTGTTCCGCAGGCGGCCTATCAGCAATATGCGCAAGTTGCGGCGAGGGCCGGGTTTGAGGTCAAGCGGGTCGAGATCACCGGCATGGATCGGGTAGATCAGCTGAAAGTATATGATATCGTGCTCGCCGAAAAGGATCGGGCGATGCCGCTGGTCGATATCGACAAGATCCGTGCCGACCTGATCCGCTATGGCTGGATCAAGGATGTCCGCGTCACGCGCCGTCTGCCCGATACGCTCGTCGTCGACATCACCGAGCGAAAGCCGACCGCCGTATGGCAGCGCGGCGGGGTCTATTCGCTGATCGACGATCAGGGCACCGAGCTTGAAAAAGTGACGCAAGGCGCAATCGGCAATCTGCCGGTGATCAACGGCGAAGGGGCCGACCGTCAGGTCGTGGCGCTCGCCGAACTGCTCGATAGTGCGCAATCGCTGAAGGATCAGGTCGCTGGCGCAAGCTGGGTGGGCAACCGCCGCTGGGATTTGCGCTTCAAGACCGGCGAGACGCTGGCTCTGCCCGAAGGCGAAAAGCTGGCAGCGCAGGCGCTGGTCAATTTCACGCGGATGGACGGCGTGCACCGGTTGCTGGGACGCGATATGATCCATTTCGACCTGCGCGATCCGGAACGCATTTACATGCGCAAGGCAGCCAAGGACAAGCCTGTCGAGATCAAGGCCGCGGACAAGCCCTCGGCAAAGGCCGAAAAGGACGGAGAGTCGGCCTGATGGCGGTGCGCTACGACAAGATCATCTCCACGCTCGATATCGGATCGTCGAAGGTTTCGGCACTGATCGCCGGTGTCGATGAGGGCGGTGCGATCCATGTGCTGGGTACCGGCCAGCGCGAAAGCAAGGGCGTGGTTCGTGGCTGCATTTCCGATATGCAGCTCGCCGAATTGTCCGTACGCCATGCTGTCGAGCAGGCGGAACGGATCGCCGGGATCAATATCGACCGCGTATGGCTCGGCATGTCGGCCGGTGGTCTCGACAGCCTGCTTTCTCCGGTCGAGATTGATCTGGGCGGCGACAAGGTCGAGCAGGCCGATGTCGACGATCTGCTGATGGCCGGGCGCGCCAATATCGACACCCGCGGAAAGGTCGTGCTGCATGTTGCACCGACGCTTTATGCGCTCGATGGCAACGCCGGCGTCGTCAATCCGCTAGGCCTATATGCCGATCGTCTGGGCGTGGAAATCCATGCAGTTCTTGCCGATCCCGCACCGGTGCGCAACCTGGATATGACCGCGCGGGCTTCGCATCTGGGCGTAGACGCCATTGTTGCCTCTCCCGTGGCCGCGGGGTTGGCCTGTCTCAGTGTCGAAGAACGCGAGCTGGGTGTTGCTCTTGTCGAAATGGGTGCAGCGGTTACCAATATTTCCGTTTTCATTGGCGGAATGTTGGCAGGACTCGTTACATTGAACCAGGGCGGAGCCGATATTACGGATGAAATAGCTTCGGTCTTTGGCCTGCGTCGCGCAGAAGCCGAACGGTTGAAATGCTTTCACGGCTCGGCCATAGCATCGCCGCGCGATCATCAGGAAAGCCTCGATGCGACCGCGCCTGGCGAAACTCCGCAGGCTGAACGCCCCAAAATCACACGCGCGCAGTTGAATGCGATCATCGCTCAGCGGATCGATGCGCTGGTGAGCGACATCGGACGTGCGCTCAAGGAAATGGGCTTTTCCAACCCCGGCAAGCATCATGTCGTGCTGACAGGCGGTGGAGCGGAGTTGAAGGGGCTGGCCGATCATATGCAGGCGGCACTTGGCAGGATAGTACGGATCGGACGGCCTACCGAGCTTCCGGGCCTTCCCGACGCGCATTCGGGCCCTGCGTTTTCAACAATGGCCGGTCTGGCTTTGCATGCTTTTTCAAACCCTTCCGATCTTCGTTTAGGGCTGCAAGGTTCTGATAGCGCACTAAATTCCGCAAATTCAAGCGTGATCTCGCGTATCGTGCAGGCCATTCGTGAAAACTTTTGATCGCAGCGGCGAACCGCTTTGCGGCCTGTGGGAAACTTTTGCGTGTTTTACGTTGAAAACTGTGCCAGAAGGCTTGGTTAATAGGGGCTTTTGCAACCAATTATTATTTTTTCAGTCCGGTCAGGGGAGTGAACAAGAATGAGCATCAACATCGGTCCGCCAATCGTCGATGAACTGAAACCCAAAATTGCGGTCATCGGTGTCGGCGGGGCAGGGGGCAATGCGATTGCCAACATGATCGGCGCAAGGGTGGAAGGCGTCGATTTCGTTGTCGCCAACACCGACGCGCAGGCATTGAACGCTTCGCCTGCCGAATACCGTATTCAGCTTGGGCCCGATATCACGCAAGGCCTGGGCGCAGGTTCACGTCCCGAGGTCGGACGTGCGGCGGCTGAGGAAACGCTGGAGCAGGTCAAGAGCGCACTGCAAGGTGCGCATATGTGCTTTATCGCAGCCGGCATGGGCGGCGGCACTGGTACGGGTGCGGCTCCAGTTATCGCGCGTGCGGCGCGGGAAATGAATATTCTGACCGTTGGCGTCGTGACCAAGCCCTTCCTGTTCGAAGGATCGCGCCGCATGCGTTCGGCGGAAACCGGGATTGCCGAACTGCAACAGCATGTCGATACGCTGATCGTCATTCCGAACCAGAACCTGTTCCTGGTCGCCAACCCGAACACCACCTTCAAGGAAGCCTTCTCGCTTGCCGACGAGGTGCTGCAGCAAGGCGTGCGCGGGATTACCGACCTGATGGTCATGCCCGGCCTTATCAACCTCGACTTTGCCGACGTACGTTCGGTGATGCACGAAATGGGCAAGGCTATGATGGGCACCGGTGAAGCCGAAGGCGACGGTCGTGCGCTTGAAGCGGCGGAGAAGGCGATCGCCAATCCGCTGCTTGACGGCGTATCGATGCAGGGTGCCAAGGGTGTTATCATCTCGATCACCGGCGGCGACGATATGCGCCTGATGGAGGTCGACGAGGCCGCCAACCATATCCGTGATCTAGTCGACCCCGATGCGAACATCATCTGGGGTTCGGCGTTCAACGAAAATCTGAACGGCAAGATCCGCGTTTCGGTGGTCGCAACGGGTATCGATCAGGATGGATCGGCTGCAGCCGCGCCTGCACCGGCACGCGCTTACAGTTTCGACAGTCGTCCTGCAGCACCGATCGGCGGGTTCGCGGCAGCAGCAGCGGCAGCACCTGCGGTCGCCGAGCCCGAACCATTGGAAGAGGCCGAACCCCTGGATCTTTCCGCATCGGAAATCGAACAAGAGCCTGTATCGGTCAATATGCTCGACAGTGCCGATCACCCCGATTATGAACAGGCTGCCGGTGAGGATGACAATATTCTCGACCTTGGCGAAGCTGCCAGCCACGAATCCGAATTCGAACTTGGTGCAGCCCATGTTACCCGTGATGAAAGCGAAGCGGATAGCGAGTATGGATCGAACCATAGTGAGGCCGGTGTCGATCCGCTTCCCCCGCCGCCGCGTATCGCAAGCGGTGGAGGCACACTTTTTGAACGTATGTCCAACCTTTCGCGTGGTTTGACCCGCGGCAATGACGAGTCGGAGGAAGAAAATGACGGGAACGTAAATATTCCGCGTTTTCTCGATCGTCAAAGTAACAACTGATATGTTCTGGTCGGCGCGCCCAATGGTGCGTCGACCGCATTGAAACCAGCGCCGTTCAGATTATGTTATATTGATGCACGGCAGAATAATGGGCCCATGATGGCCATAAAACCGATCCTATCGACCTTATCGTCTCTCCTGCTCTTTGCCGGCTCATTGTCTGCACAGGATGCCGATGAGAGTGCGCTCGACCAGTTCGACAAATCAAAGCCTGTCCGTACAGCCTATGATTCTCCGGCGTCGGTCGAATTGCGCGATGCGGTGCGTCGAATGGCAATGCGGCCTAACGATCCGGTAGCTTTAAGCGATGCCGGACAGGCCTCTCTCAAACTTGGCGATGCTGCCGCCGCGCTCAATTTCTTTACCCGGGCAAACAGTTTGCAACCTGGCAATGCCCGCACGGTCGCTGGGCTTGCTTCGGCTATGGTACGCACTGAAAACCCTTTCGAAGCGCTGCGCTATTTCGATGAGGCTATCCGGCTGGGCGCAAATGAGCGAACAATCGCACTCGACAGGGCTTTGGCATTCGATCTCCTAGGTAATTTCAGTCGTGCGCAACAGGATTACCAACTTGCGCGTAGTTTTGTGCAGAGTGACGAATTGATCCGTCGTCAGGCTATGTCGATGGCATTGGCGGGAATGTTCGATGAAGCCGATGGTTTGCTTGTACCGCTTTTGCAACGGAACGATCCTGAAGCCTGGCGTGCCCGTTCTATGATGTTGGCCACGCGAGGACAGTTGAAGGAAGCGGTGCAGATTTCACAAGGCTTTCTTTCTGCCGATGCAGCCCGCCGCATGGAGGGCTTTTTGCGACAGATGCCGCGGATGACCGATGCCCAACGTGCCGCTGCGATGCATTTTGGTCACTTTCCCGTAAGCCGTATCGGCGAAGATACGCCCGAAATTCGCCAAATTGCCAGTGTCAATCCATCTACCCGTACTGCCAGCACTTCAACCGCTACCGGCCAGGGTCGCCTTATCCCATCGGGAACACCACTGGGTTCCGTTGACAAAAAGCCGCTTGCAAAAAAGACCGATGATAAGCCGAAGCGCGAAGACCGGCGCTTGGCAAAAGCGGAACCGGCCCCGGGTTTCTCTACGGCAATAGCCCAGAAGAAGTTTGAAGAGGCGGCAAGAGCCAAACCCGTGGTTATTGCCGCAGCCAAGCTGCCGCCCCCCGATACCGCCCGTGCGCCGGTTAAGATCATTCTGCCTGGCGCTTTGCCGCCGTCCGTTCCTGCGCCAGCCGTCGTAGTCGCAAGCGCTCCCGCTGCTGAGACTAGGGTAAAACCCGAAACCCCATCGCCTGGGGCTTCGGCACCTTTATCGAGCGGTCCCGTGCCGCAACAGCAGATCTCCATGAAAGCAGCCACGCAACCCACAAGCGTTGCGACGAGCAGCTCACCCAGTACATCTTCGCAGACGTCGGCGCCTGCTTCTTCTGTTGCCGCACCATCTTCGCAGATTATCGGTTCGGCTGAAGGCGGTATGGCTTCGACTGCCGCGGTTGCGCCGCAAGGTCCTATGCCGGATGGAGCTGTGACTTCGGTGGCGCAGCCGTCTGTTTCACCGGATATAGCAACGCCATCGGCTGCGCCGGCACCCGCCGTTACGGTTCAAGAGCCTGCCAAACCGGTTTCGTTCGATTTGGACGCCGTGGTCAAATCGATCGAGATTCCGGATAGCGAACAGACGCCAAGGGTTGCCGTTGTCGATCTGAAGGCAATCCAACGCACGCAAGCCAAAGCGGATGCCGAAGCCCGGGAAAAGGGCAAAGTTGACGTCAAGAAGCCTGCGGAACCGGCACGGATCTGGGTGCAGGTCGCTACCGGTGCCGAAGCGGCTATGGGAGGCGACTACCGCCGGTTGTCGCGAAAATCGCCGGATTTGTTCAAAGGCAAGGAAGGCTGGACGGCAATGTGGGGCAAGTCCGCCCGGTTGCTCGTCGGTCCTTTTGCCGACAGCAAGGCAGCAAAGAAATGGGAGGCCGAGTTTCGAAAGGAAGGCGGCAATGGCTTCGTCTGGCAAAGCGAGAATGGCGCGGTCGTAAAGAAGATAGGCGGAAAATAGCCACTGGCCTTATTCTCTAGGCTAATGCAAAGCCATTCTCATGCAGTTACACGCCCCTTATGCCTGCGATCCCGGTTTAAGCCGGGGCCGTCTTCACCTTGAACCGAATGGCGAAAGGGGCGGGCCGCGCAACCTATTTCAGCGCGACCGTGATCGGATCATCCATTCGATCGCCTTTCGCCGGTTGCGTCACAAAACCCAAGTCTTCATCGCTCCCGATGGCGATCATTACCGCGTCAGGCTGACACACAGTCTGGAGGTAGCGCAGATTGGGCGTACGATCGCTCGCGCTCTAGGTCTTGACGAAGATCTGACGGAGGCGCTTTGCCTTGCGCATGATATCGGTCACCCGCCCTTCGGTCATGCGGGCGAAGATGCGCTGGAAGAGGCAATGGAACCCTTTGGCGGTTTCGATCATAACGCCCAGACTTTACGCACGTTGACGACACTTGAGAGCCCCTATCCGCTTTGGCACGGCCTGAATCTCAGCTGGGAATTACTCGAAGGCCTGGCGAAACATAATGGGCCGGTAAGCACGCCAAGCTGGGCGCTTGCCGAAGTCGACAAGGCCTTTCCGCTGGATTTGGCGCACCATGCCTCTTTGGAGGCGCAAATCGCGGCAATTTCAGACGATATCGCCTACGATAATCACGATATCGATGATGGTATCCGCGCGGGTATATTGTCGATGGAGCAACTGTTCGAATTGCCTTTCGTCGAAAGGCGCTGGAGGGATATCTGCGGTCGTTATCCGGATGCGCGATATGAGACTTTGGTGCGCGAACTGATCCGCGAACAGATCGGCGTCATGGTCAACGATGTGATCGACAGCACAAGGCAACGGATAAGCGAACTGGGTATAAAATCGGTCGAGGATGTTCGCACCGCCGGGCAGGCGATAGGTTGTTTTTCACCCGAACTTGCCGAACGCGAACGCGCTTTGAAGGCCTTTATGTATGCCAATCTCTATCACCACGAAACACAATTGACCGCCGCCGCCGATGCGCGAAAGGTGATTTCTGAACTGTTTGCAGCCTATGACGGGAATGAAAAGCTCCTACCGATAGAATGGCTCGATACTCTGCCTGCCGATCAGCCTGAACGGGGCCGTCATATCGGCGACTTTCTGGCAGGAATGACCGACCGTTTTGCGCTCAACCGTCACAAAGAGATTTTTGGATAGAGCCTAAAGGAGGGGGGACATGAAGAAAATCGTAATAGCAGGCGCTACAGGCCTGATCGGCAAGCAGGTGATTGCATTGCTTGCGGATCGTCAGGACGTCGAGACACATATCCTTGTGCGCCGTCAGCCGGACACCGTTTTTCCGAATATAAAGACGCATGTCGCCGATCCGGCCGACTGGTCGCATAAAGTTGCCGCAATCGCGCCCGATGTCGCCATTTCCTGTCTGGGAACGACGATGCGAACGGCGGGGTCAAAGGCGGCGTTTCGCGCGGTCGATTTCGACCTGATCGTCAGTGTTGCCAGAGCCGCCAAGGCGGCCGGAGCGGAGCATATGATTGCGGTGTCATCCACGATGGCGAAGCCCGATAGCAACAATTTCTATCTGAAAACGAAGGGAGAAACCGAAGCTGCGATCCTGTCGCTCGGTTTCGAGCGCACTGACTTCATGCGGCCTGGTCTGTTGACGGGCGGCAGGCGACCCGACAGCCGCCCTGGCGAGACTATCGGCATAATGCTAAGCCCGCTTACGGATTTGTTATTAGTGGGCAAGTTGCGCCGATACCGGTCCATACCCTCCGCTATTGTCGCACGGGCCATCGTCAAATTGGCCCTCGGTGACGGTGAAGGCCAACATATCCACGAAAATGACGCAATCCGCGTGCTCGCCGGTTGACTCTGACTACAGGCCCAGCCAGAGCCGAATCAGTCGCTGACGAAACGGGAGAGCGCAAGGGAAACCCTGCCGCCGAAGGAGCAACCGCCCCGGAATCTCTCAGGCAGAAGGACCGTTTCGGCTTTTGCGACACTCTGGAAAGCGTCTGCCGTCAGGTGGGCCACCGAAGGGGTAAAGCTCTCAGGTATCCGTGACAGAGGGGGCAGTGAATGGTGTGGATCCGCGCCTTTCGTTGTGACTCTGATTGCGGGAAGACCGAATGGCTGACGATACATCTCCTCTCAAATTGCCGCTCGATGGCTGGCACCGTGCTAATGGCGCGCGGATGGTGCCGTTTGCGGGCTATGACATGCCGATCCAATATGAAGGCATCATGGCCGAGCATCTGTGGACACGGGAAAAGGCCGGGCTGTTTGACGTATCGCATATGGGGCAGCTGCAGCTGATCGGCGATAATGTCGCCGAAAAGCTGGAACGGTTGGTGCCCGGCGATATCAGCGCGCTGAAAGTCGGCAAGATGCGCTATTCGCTGCTCTTGGCGGAAGACGGCGGGGTTCTCGACGATCTGATGATCACGAATATCGGCAGCCACCTTTATGTCGTCGTTAATGGAGCTGTAAAGCATCAGGATATCGCCTATCTGCGTGCAAAATTACCCGATGTCGATGTGCTGTATGGCGAAGAAGCGGCGCTTCTGGCTTTGCAGGGGCCGAAGGCCGGGGATGCGCTGGCACGGATCGGCATAAAGCCCGCGCATGAAGGCTGGCCGCTGCCGACCGATCTCTATTTCATGGAGGCTGGGCCATTCATCTGGAACGGTGTGCCGCTTGGTATCAGCCGGTCGGGTTATACCGGCGAAGATGGCTTTGAAATCTCGGTACCGGCCACCCATGTCGAAGCGCTTGCCGATATCTTGTGCGCACAGCCGGAGGTGAAGCCCATCGGCCTTGGCGCACGCGATTCTCTGCGGCTGGAAGCGGGCTTGCCGCTCTATGGGCATGATATGGACCCAACCACCGATCCGGTGGAGGCCAATGCCAGCTTCGCCATTTCGAAGCGACGTCGGGAAGAAGGCGGCTTTAACGGTGCGGACAGAATATTAAAGGCGTTGGCCGATGGTCCATCGCGTAAGCTGGTTGGTTTTTCGGTGGAGGGCAAAATGCCCGTGCGTGAAGGCGCGTCTATCTTTGTAGGCGATAGCCAGGTTGGCGTTGTGACGTCGGGTGGCTTTGGCCCCAGCGTTAGCGCACCGATCGCAATGGGCTATGTCGCTGCAACGCATAACGCCGTTGGATCCGGATTGGAGGCTGAAGTGCGGGGGAAGCGCATCGCGCTGACGATCACCGCCATGCCTTTTGTACAGCACAATTATCATCGCAGAGCGATTTCAAGTCAGGCGAAGTCCTGACGACCCGGAAACCGCGGCGAACAAAAGACGAGGAGCGAGCAAATGACGCGTTATTTTACCGACGAGCATGAATGGATCGAGGTGGATGGCAACAGCGCCACCGTCGGGATCACCGATTATGCGCAGAGCCAGCTGGGCGATATCGTCTTTGCCGAGGTTCCGGCGGCCGGTGCGAAGCTGACCAAGGGTGGCGATGCGGCGGTTGTGGAATCGGTGAAAGCGGCTTCTGATGTCTATGCGCCGGTTTCCGGGACGGTTACGGAAGGCAATGATGCACTGGCCGACGATCCGTCGCTGGTGAACAGCGACCCCGAAGGGGCCGGCTGGTTCTTTAAGCTGGAACTGGACGATCTTGGGCAACTCGACGGGTTGATGGACGAAGCGGCTTATAAGGCTTTTGTGGACGGGCTTTGACATATCCCCTCCCCTTCAGGGGGGGGGCAGTGAGACTTAGCGCCGTCAGGCGCTTAGTCGCAGCGGGGTGGGGTCTTTCACCGCTGCACTATGCGGACAGACCCCACCCCAACCCCGCCCCTGAAGGGGAGGGGCTTGAAAGGAAGAATATGCGCTATTTACCCCTAACCGATACTGACCGCCAGGCGATGCTGGGAGTCATCGGTGCGAAAACTATCGACGATCTGTTCGTCGATGTACCCGAAGAAGCCCGGCAGAGCGGCCCCATTGCCGGCCTGCCGATGCACGCCAGCGAAATGGCCGTAGAACGGCATTTTGCGGGGCTGGCTCGCAAAAATCTGGCCGCGTCGGACCATCCGTTCTTCCTGGGGGCAGGGGCTTACAAACATCATGTGCCAGCGTCGGTCGATCATTTGGTCCAGCGCGGCGAATTTTTGACGGCCTACACGCCCTATCAGCCCGAAATCGCGCAGGGCACGCTGCAAATGCTGTTCGAATTCCAGACGCAGGTAGCGCGATTGTTCGGTTGCGACGTCGCCAATGCCTCGATGTACGATGGCTCGACGGCTTGTTGGGAAGCGATTGGGATGGCCGGGCGGATTACCAAGCGGAGAAAGGCTCTGCTTTCATCAGGTTTGCATCCGCATTATGTAAGTGTCGCCAAAACCATGGCGCATTTCACCGGCGATGCCCTGACGACAGCGCTACCGAATTTTGAGGCGACGGACACACAGCAATTGCTGGATAGCATCGACGGCGAAACCAGTTGTGTGGTCGTCCAGTATCCCGATATCTTCGGTCGTATTGAGGACTTAACGGCTATAGCTCAGAAAGCGCATGAGCATGGCGTGCTGTTGATTGCAGTCGTAACGGAGCCGGTTGCGCTTGGAGCGATCAAATCCCCCGGAGAGATGGGGGCGGATATCGTCGTCGGTGAAGGTCAGTCACTCGGCGTCGGCCTTCAGTTCGGTGGACCTTATGTAGGGCTGTTCGCCTGCAAGGAAAAATTCGTTCGCCAGATGCCGGGGCGTCTGTGTGGCGAGACCGTCGATGCCGATGGTAAGCGTGGTTTTGTCCTGACACTGTCAACACGTGAACAGCATATTCGTCGTGAAAAGGCCACGAGTAATATTTGTACGAATTCAGGGCTTTGTGCTTTGGCGTTCACAGTTCATATGAGCTTGCTGGGCGAACGCGGCCTGCGTGATCTTGCGCTGCTGAACCATGCAAAGGCTGTGCAAGCCGCAGAGCGGTTAGCGAAAATAGACGGGGTGTCCGTTGTCAATGATGAGTTCTTCAACGAATTTACCCTGAAGCTGCCAGTCAATGCCCGCGACGTCGTGCACAAGCTCGCGGCTAAGAAGATATTGGGCGGTGTATCGCTGGGTCGATTATATCCGGGTGAAGATCATCTTCAAAATGGCTTGTTAGTTGCTGTCACGGAAGTCGTGAGCGACGATGACATGGAGACATTTGTGGCGAGCTTGAAGGAAGTGTTGGCATGAGCATGATCAATCAGAGTGGTTGGAAGCCCACAATGACGGCCAATGACGCCGTGACGTCACCCACATACACCGAAAACCGGGCATTAATGCTTGAGGAAAAGCTGATTTTCGAGATTGGCGATACGCAAACGACAGGCGTCGATCTGGATGCGCCGCCGCAGGTCCAGTCGCGGCTTGGCGGTTTGGAACGCAACCGGGAAATCGGCCTGCCGGGCCTGTCGGAGCCGGAGACCGTCCGACACTATACCCGGCTCAGTCGGCAAAATTACGCAATCGACCTCGGCCTGTTCCCGCTTGGATCATGCACGATGAAGCATAATCCGCGGCTCAACGAAAAAGTTGCGCGTATGAAGGGCTTTGCCGATGTCCATCCGCTGCAGCCCCAGGAAACCGTGCAGGGCGCTTTGCAGGTTATCAACGAACTGGCCTTCTGGCTGATCGATCTGACCGGCATGCACGGCGTTGCCATGTCCCCCAAGGCTGGCGCGCATGGCGAGCTTTGCGGCATATTGTGCATCAAGGCGGCGCTGGAGGCGCGGGGCGATCCGCGCTCGGTGATCCTCGTGCCCGAAAGCGCGCATGGCACCAATCCGGCAACGGCGGCCTTTGCGGGCTTCGCCGTCGAAAATATTCCCGCCACCCCCGAAGGCCGCGTCGATCTGGCCGCACTCGAGGCGCGGCTAGGCCCCGATGTGGCGGGGGTGATGATCACCAATCCCAACACCTGCGGTCTGTTCGAACGCGATATGAAACGAATTTCGGATGCGGTGCATGCGGCGGGCGGCTATGTCTATTGCGACGGGGCGAATTTCAACGCGATCGTCGGCAAGGTCCGCCCCGGCGATCTGGGCATCGATGCGATGCATATCAATTTGCACAAGACTTTCTCCACCCCGCATGGCGGCGGCGGGCCGGGTTCGGGACCGGTAGTGCTTTCCGAAGCGCTTTCCCCCTTCGGTCCAATTCCCTATGCCGCCAAGATGCCCGACCCCGGATCGGGGTCCGGGGCAGGCGGCGGTTTCAAGCTGGTCGAGGAAGAGGATGCAGGCGAAATGCACCCGCAGACTTTCGGACGGATGACCGCCTTTCACGGCCAGATGGGCATGTTCACGCGTGCGCTCTCCTATATCATGAGCCACGGCGCCGATGGTTTGCGCCAGGTTGCCGAGGATGCGGTTCTGAACGCAAACTATATATTACGCAGTCTGGAAGATCTGCTGGACGCGCCCTTTGCGCATTCAGGCCCTTGTATGCACGAAGCCTTGTTCAGCGATAACGGCATGGCCGAAGGTTTCTCGACGCTCGATATCGCCAAGGGACTGATCGATGAAGGCTTCCACCCGATGACCGTCTATTTCCCGCTGGTCGTTCACGGCGCGATGCTGGTCGAGCCGACCGAAACGGAAAGCAAGGCGGCACTCGATCAGTTTATCGGGGCCCTGCGCTCGGTTGCCCAGCGGGCGAAGGCGGGGGACGCATTGCTCAAATCCGCCCCGCATCACGCGCCGCGTCGTCGCCTTGATGAGACGCAAGCGGCAAGGAAGCCTTTGCTGGTCTGGAAAGAACCGGAGCTGCCGGTAGCGGCCGAGTGAGCGATCGGTCGGAACCGTTTGTTTTCGATGGGGACGGCGAAGCCAAGCGCTTCGCGCCCGCGACGCAGCGGAACCGGGATGCCATTGCCGAAGTGTTGCAAGACATCTTGCCGACCCAGGGCGTCGTCGTTGAAATTGCCAGCGGAACCGGCGAGCATATCGTTCATTTCGCTTCCCGGTTCCCAAACCTCGATTGGCAACCCAGCGACTATGATGAGGCCAGTTTGGCTTCGATAGCGGTTTGGAGAGACGAAAGCGGCCTTCCGAATATCCGGCCTGCTCTGCGGATTGATGCCATCGCCGAAAATTGGCCGATTGAGCGTGCCCATGCCATGATCTGCATCAATATGACTCACATTTCCCCTTGGGCCGCAACCAAAGGGTTATTGGCCGGTGCAGCGAGGGTGCTGAACGTTGGGGCCCCACTTTACCTTTATGGCCCTTATCGTGAGAGCAACAGGCCAATTGCAGACAGCAACGAAGCTTTCGATCGATCGTTGAAATTGCGTAATCCCGAATGGGGTTTGCGTCTGTTGGACGATGTGGTCGAGCTGGCCGCAGCCAATGGTCTGGCCTTTGAAAATCGCATCGCAATGCCCGCGAACAATCTCTCTCTGGTGTTTCGCCGCTGCTCGCAATAACCAGTCTATCGCGACTCATTTACAGACAGGAGGTAGAAAATGAACCCGCGCGCTATGATACAAACAATGATTTCCCTGGCATCCGCATCGCTGGGCCTTGTTGCGGCGTTGGCTTGGAATGAGGCAATCAAGGCCTTGCTGGCAAAACTTAACTTGGGGGATGACCTTACAGGGCTGTTTACCTATGCCATCATAGCGACGGTGGTGGCCGTGCTTGTTCTGGTTTGGCTGGGTAAAATGGCATCCCGTATCGGCGGGGAAGCGGCGTTCGAGCGCGAAGCCGAAGGTTGATAAAGCGATAGGCAGGACAGAATATGTCCTGCCTTTTCTGCTGATCACACACCTGGGTTCGATGGTTATTTTATTGTCGTTGCGTCTGCTTTGGGCGATGCGACGAAAGGCTGATCGTAATTTTCCGGCGTGATGTCGATCCGTTCGATCCGGGGCACCGGTGAGCGCTGCCGTATGCGCGTGCCCGTCACCTCATCCAGATAACGTGCCGTGAATGTATAACGCTCGACCATATAAAACCCCGGTGCTGCCGCTTCGCCCCGCGATTTCAATGGAGCGTATACGCGCGAATTGATCGAATCGGTCACCAGCTTGGCCCATTTCGTATTGCCTGAGGATCTCAGTATTTCGGTATCGCTAACCAAGCCGTTGGCGTTGATCCAAAAACCGACATCGATCCAGCGCTCTTCGATATTTCCTTGGCTGATCGCCAGCACATTGCTGGTATCTTGCAACATACCCTGGGTATCAGGCATCTTAATGGGTTCGGATGAAAGCAAAATCGGTCGATTGGTACCGCCTTTGTCGGCAAAACGCTTAACGATCGCGGCAGTGGATTCGTTATTGCCTGCCTTGCGATCAAGACGCGCCAGCGTAACCGCTGCTATCAGACCAAAATCTTCGGCACCTTGTGCGGGTTTGTCTGCGATTTCTCTTAGTCCGGCCAAGGCCTGGTCCATATCGGCTTTATAGTCCTTTTCATTGGCGATGGCATATTCGAGCAGCAGGCGACGTAGATTGGCATAGGTGCCGACCCTGGCATGCCCGGCCATGAAAGCTTTTTCAGCGACGTCCTTATAAATGCGGATTGCTTCCTTGGGATAACCGAGCTTGGAACGGCTGTCGCCCACTTCAATCTGAGCAACCATGGTTCGTGGATCGTTTGCGGGCAGATTATCACGCAGCGTGTCGCGCATGTCCAATACCGCAAGGCGGAACTGATCGCCTTCGCCAAGATGTTCCGAAATCCGGCTTGAGGCGCGAAACAGATCCGAGACCTCTATCGGATATTTCTCGCCATGTTTCCGGTTGCGTCCGACCGTTTTATTCAGCGTCGATTTGGCGTTGCGATAGTCGCCGGTTATGAATTGGTTCTCGGCATGTGCAAGCGCTGCGCGGATTTCTTCATCCGGCGGGCATCCGCGTGCGACACAATCCGCAAGGGCTTTAGCCGTATCTTTTAAAGATTGACCGATGACAACGATTTCACGGTTTTGTTGTTCTTGGACAGCAATAGCGGCGCTTATCGGCAATGCCATAGACAGGGCGAAAACAATATGTTGAAACATGAAGGTCCTTTCGATTTGCACAGCCAACTACCGTAAATGTATCCAAAATCCTGCCCTGTAAGCATGGCATCGATAAACGTCGCCGGAGCCTCTGCCAACTGCAACGCTTGCGTGTCGACCGCAGGCTATGGTTCTCTTTAATGCCATCACACCATAGGTCCCGATCCTAGCGATTTTATGGATTTGTCCGAACCCGCATTGACTTCATAAAATCAGGGTTCACATCTATCTTGCGATTGAAGCTCGTATATCTGCGCTTTGATCGGATTTTCTTAGGAGAGGAGAAATATGACGAACATATCGGATCTTTCGACTTTCGACGAATTTATTCGTCATTGGAGCGTCGAGCGCGCCGATCGTCTTGCCATACAGGAAGAAGATCGTGCTTATTCCTACGCGGAAGTCGAGGAACGAACGGCGCGCATCGCGAGCGCGCTTTTAGCCATGGGTTTGAAAAAAGGCGATCGGATCGCCTGGATCGGCAAGAATAGCGATCTTTACTTCACGCTGTTTTACGGCGCAGCACGCGTCGGTATTGTCATTGTACCCATTGGCTGGCGTCTGGCGCCACCGGAATGGGCGTTTATCGTCAATGATACCAAAGCCAGATTGCTGTTCCTTGGCCCCGGCTTTGAAAATACGGGCCATGCGCTTGACGGAATGCTCGATCATGTCGAACATATCTTCACGGCCGATAAGGGAAGAGCGTTGGTCGAAGACACTCCTCGCGTTCGGTTCGAACCTGCAGGGCCCGATGATGCGGTATTGCAGCTTTATACGTCGGGAACCACAGGCAATCCCAAGGGCGCGGTTATGACAAACCACAATCTGTTCGCATTGCGAAAGCATGCCAACGACGCTGAGCTTGCCTATACCAGATGGGACGACGACGAAGTCGTGCTTGTCGCCATGCCGTGCGCGCATATCGGTGGTACGGGGCTTGGGATCATGGCGATCGCTGCGGGTCTGCCCGCCTATATCCTGTCCGAATTCACGCCCGACGGCTTTTTCGATGCCGTCGAGACGGGTGGGGTGACACGGTTGTTTATCGTACCGGCAGCGCTGCATATATTGCTTCAGCATCCGCGCTGCGCGCAGGTGGATTTCAGCCGTCTTAAATATATTCTTTATGGCGCTGCCCCGATACCTCTTGAACTGCTGCGGCAGTGCATGGCCATGTTCAAATGCGAATTCATTCAGGCTTACGGGATGACGGAAACGACAGGCACCATTGTTATGTTACCACCCGAAGACCATGATCCCAATGGGCATCCCAGGATGCGTAGCGCAGGCAAGGCCTTGCCGGGCGTCGAATTGAAAATCGTCGACGCCAAAGGCGATGAATTGCCGATCGGCGAGGTCGGAGAAGTATGGACGCGATCGTCGAACAATATGGTCGGATACTGGAATCTGCCCGACGCAACGCGCAGTACCGTGGTTGAGGGCGGATGGATCCGGACGGGCGATGCGGGCTATATGGATGAAGACGGTTATCTCTATATTCACGATCGGGTGAAGGACATGATCATATCCGGCGGAGAAAATGTCTATCCGGCGGAGGTCGAAAGCGCGATCTACGGACACCCCGATATACTCGAGGTTGCGGTAATAGGCGTTCCCGATGAAAAATGGGGTGAAGCGGTGAAGGCCGTGTGCGTGCCAAAGCCGGGATCGTCGATCGATGCCGAAAGCATTATCAACTGGTCGCGGGAACGCATCGCAGGTTTCAAGGTGCCCAAGTCGATCGATATAATCCCCGCGCTCCCCCGCAACGCCTCTGGCAAGATTTTGCGCAAGGATTTGCGCGCACCCTATTGGCAGGGATTTGAGCGACAGGTGAATTGATTTGCGCGTCGGGACCGTGGAATTTTTGTAAAGACAATGTCATTTTTTTGGCTTGGCTGATATAAGCCGGAAGATACCATGCCAAAAACGAAAACCCGCCCGGTAAAACCCGATACCGCCACACTCGAAGCGTTGGACAGCCGCCTGCGCTGGTTATCGTCTTGGATAATTCATAATGCCAACCATATACGGGAAAGCCGTGACGGCCTGAAAGTCGGCGGGCATCAGGCAAGCTGCGCCTCGATCACGGCGATAATGACGGCGCTCTATTTTCATGCGTTAAGGCCTAATGACAAGGTCGCCGTCAAACCGCATGCCGCGCCCGTGCTGCATGCCATTCATTATTTGCTGGGTAGTCAAAGTCTGGAAAAATTGCAGGCATTCCGGGCGTTGGGCGGAGCGCAAAGCTATCCCTCACGCACCAAAGATACGATCCCGGTCGATTTTTCGACGGGTTCGGTTGGGCTGGGTGTGGCGATCACGGCTTTCGCTTCGTTAATCCAGGATTATCTCATTGCGCATCGTGGCATGGCCGAGGCCAATGCCGGGCGCATGATCGCGCTAATGGGCGATGCAGAGCTTGATGAGGGCAATATATATGAATGCCTGATCGAGGCTTACAAGCACCAGATCCGCAATTGCTGGTGGATCGTCGACTACAACCGGCAGAGCCTCGACAGCACCACGGCCGACCGCATGTTCCGCCGCTTCGACGATATTTTCGAAACCTGCGGCTGGCGGGTGGTGACGATCAAATCGGGTAAGCTGCAAAAGGCGGCTTTCAGGGAGCCGGGCGGACAGGCGCTGTCGGACTGGATCGACGAAACCCCCAATGCCGAATATGCGGCACTCACCTTTCAGGGTGGCCCGGCTTGGCGCGAGCGGTTGTTGCGTGACATCGGGCATGTGCGCGGTGTCCCCGAACTGCTGGCCAGGCGCGGCGATAGCGAGCTCGCGGCGCTGATGACCAATCTGGGCGGGCATTGCATCGAAAGCGTGTGCGAGGCTTTCGACAGCGCGCAGGATGACAAGCCAACCCTTTTCATCGCCTATACCGTAAAGGGCTATGGACTACCCTTTGCCGGGCACAAGGACAATCATGCCGGGCTGATGACGCCGACGCAGATCGAAGGGCTGCGTGCGCAATTGGGAATAGCCGAAGGCGATGAGTGGGAGCCTTGGGCTGGGCTGGGCGACAATATGGCAGCTGCGGCCAAAGCCCTCGCCGAAAGATCGCCCTTGGTACGCGAAAAGCGCAGCGGTTCAGCCTTTGTCGACGTGCCGGCGATATTGCCGCCCGAAGGTGCGCAGCAATCGACGCAGGCGGCGTTTGGGAAGATATTGCTCGAGCTTGCCAAGGGTGGCAGCGATCTCGCGGCGCGCATCGTCACCACCTCGCCCGACGTCACGGTTTCCACCAATCTCGGCGCCTGGGTCAATCAGCGTGGGCTGTTCCGGCGGCAGGAACTGCCCGACGTCTTCCGTACCGCCAAGATTCCCAGCGTGCAGAAATGGGGCGGTTCGGCAGCGGGGCAGCACATCGAGCTCGGCATTGCCGAAAACAACCTGTTCCTGATGCTCGCCGCGATGGGGCTAGCGGGCGATATCTTTGGCGAACGGCTGATCCCTATAGGTACCGTCTATGATCCCTTCATCGCGCGCGGCCTCGATGCGCTCAACTATGCCTGTTATCAGGACGCGCGCTTTCTGCTGGTGGCGACCCCTTCGGGCCTTACGCTGGCGGCTGAGGGCGGCGCGCATCAGTCGATCAACCCGCCGTTGATCGCGATGGGGCAACCGGGGCTTAGGCATTATGAGCCCGCCTTTGTCGATGAACTCGCGCTGTTTATGGAAGAGGCGTTCCATCAGTTGCAGGCTCCGGACGGGGAAAGCGTGTATTTGCGGCTGACAACACGCGAGATTGAGCAGCCGGAGCGCGACCGGGCGTGGCAGGCTGATGCCGTCGCTGGCGGCTATTGGTTGAAACCGCCGGGTCCCGATTGTCAGGCAGCGATTGTCGCGATGGGTGCGGTGATGCCCGAGGCGCTGGAGGCGTGGGAAGCGATGCAGGATGACTTACCGGGACTTGGCCTGTTCAACGTCACTTCGCCCGATCGGCTGCATCAGGACTGGAGCGCCAATTCGGGTGCATCGCATATCGCGCGGCAATTGAGGCAAGCCTCGTCAGCGGTGCTGGTGACCGTCACCGATGGTTCGCCCGCAGCGCTTTCCTGGCTGGGTGCGGTGCATGGCCAAAAGGTTGCGCCGCTTGGCACCGACCGCTTTGGCCAGACAGGCGATTTGCCCGATCTCTACCGCGCCTATGGCCTTGATGCCGATGCAATTATTGCGGCTATGGCTGTGGTGTTGGCGTGAAATTTCGGATTGTGTCGGTTTCGATCCTAACACGCATAATGCCTTGACTTCGATGTTTGTTCCTGTATTGTTCCAGATTGTTCTTTGAATTTGTCTGTGTTCTTCTCTCATCCGCGATTTCGTGGAGTCCTATGATGCTATTTTGTCGCTTGATCCAGGGTTGGATTTGCAACCATTAATATGTCAACTTGCACGTAAATCCGCCATTTTGGCGATTGGGAAATTATCCCTGTCCGGCAAGCGGATCTTGCTGATGCCGGCAAATTTATCGCGTTGGATGGTGCATCCGATTCGATCAGGACTTTGGAAGTCACATCGCTTTGAAAACCCGACCCACCAGTTCTTTCCGACAGACCAACAGGTCGGGCAGATAGGGGTCGGCATTGTTATAGCGCATCGGTGAACCATCGATACGGCTTACATGCAGTCCCGCGGCCTCAGCCACCGCGACAGGAGCGCAATTGTCCCATTCGAACTGGCCGCCGGTGTGGAGGTAGATGTCCGCCTCGCCGCGCACCACGGCCATTGCCTTGGCCCCGGCCGAGCCCATCGGCAGCAATTCGGCATCTAGCGCTTCCGCAACCTTCACCGCTTCGGCGGCCGGACGGCTACGGCTGACCACCATTTTGAGCGAGGCATGGGCGGGCTGGAGCAACAGCGGCGTCTGCGTCGACAGCGTCTGACCAAGCCCGGGCAGGGCAACCGCGCCCACAGTTGCAACGCCATCGATCGCCAACGCGACGTGCACTGCCCAATCGCTCCGTCCCTCGCCATATTCGCGCGTGCCATCGAGCGGGTCGATGATCCACACACGACGGGCGTTCAAACGCAGGCCATCGCAGCGTTCTTCCTCAGACAGGATAGCGTCCTCAACGCGCCGCATCCGCAACATGCCCATCAGGAAATCGTTGGCAATCCGGTCGCCCTCGTCCCCCAGCTCTTTGCCCGAAAGCCCGCCGGTTTGCTGCAGGACGAGCAGCATTCGACCGGCTTCCTCGGCCAGGAAATGGGCAAGCTCGCCGTCCGTCACAAGTCGGGACTCCAGATGCCGATGACTTTCTCGACGATCATCTCGGCCGCACTTTCGGGGCTGACTTTTGTCGTGTCGATATGGATTTCCGGTTTATCAGGCGTTTCATAGGGGCTGTCGATCCCGGTGAAGTTTTTAAGCGCGCCTGATCGGGCTTTTTTATAGAGGCCTTTCACGTCGCGGGTTTCGGCAACCTCCAGCGGTGTATCGATGAAAATCTCGATAAACTCGCCCTTGGGCAGCATCGATCGCGCGAGGTCGCGTTCGGCGCGGAAGGGGGAGATGAAGGCGGTGAGGACGATCAATCCGGCATCGGTCATCAACTTGGCAACCTCACCAATACGCCGAATATTCTCGATGCGGTCGGCATCGGTAAAGCCGAGATCCTTATTCAGCCCATGCCGTACATTGTCGCCATCAAGCAGGAAGCTGTGCTTGCCCAGCGCATAGAGCTTTTTCTCGACCAGGTTGGCAATCGTCGATTTGCCCGAACCCGAAAGCCCCGTGAACCATAGCAGGCGCGGTTCCTGGCCCTTTTGCCGTGCATGCGCCTCACGGCTGATATCGACCGCCTGCCAGTGGACATTTTCCGCCCGCCGCAGCGCAAAGTTGAGCATGCCGGCTGCAACGGTCGCGTTCGACATTTTGTCGATCAGGATGAAGCCGCCCAGCGCGCGGTTTTGCGCATAGGGTTCGAACACCAGCTGGCGGTCGGTGGTGACGACTGCGGCCCCGATTGCGTTCAGCTCCAGCGTTTTGGCCGCGAGCTGCTCCCCGGAACTACCGACGGCGTTGACGTTCACCTGATATTTGGGTTGCTGCACCGTTGCCGAAACCATCTGGGTGCCGAGCTTCAGCCAATAGGCGCGGCCGGGAATCAACGGTTCGTCGGCCATCCAGACAAGACTGGCCTCGAACTGGTCGGCGGCTTGCGGTGGGTTGTCGGCGGCGGCGATCACATTGCCGCGCGAACAATCGATCTCATCGGCAAGGCACAGCGTGACCGATTGCCCAGCCAGAGCCTCATCGAGATCGCCGTCGAAAGCTGCAATCCGGCTGACTGTGCTGGTCTTGCCGGAGGGTAATATGCGCACGGTATCGCCGGGTTTTACGCTGCCGCTTGCAATCTGCCCGGCAAAGCCGCGGAAATCGAGATTGGGGCGGTTGACCCATTGTACGGGCAGGCGGAAAGGCTTGGCCTGGTCGACATCGCCGTCGATCTCGACCGTTTCCAGCTCCTCGATCAGCGTCGGCCCGCCATACCAGGGCGTGTGCTCTGACCGTGTCGCGATATTGTCGCCGGCCAGCCCCGAGATTGGAATGCAGGTAAAGTCGTCGATGCCGATCTGGCGTGCAAAGGCGCGGTAATCGTCGCAAATCGCATTGTACCTGTCCGGATCGAAGCCGATCAGGTCCATCTTGTTCACCGCAAGCACAATGTGCCGCACGCCGACAAGCTGCGCCAAATAGCTGTGCCGCCGGGTTTGGGTCAGCACGCCCTTGCGCGCGTCGATCAGGATCACGGCCAAATCGGCCGTTGACGCCCCCGTGACCATATTGCGCGTATATTGCTCATGCCCCGGGCAGTCGGCGACGATGAACTTACGCTTTTCGGTCGCGAAAAAGCGATAGGCAACGTCAATGGTGATTCCCTGTTCGCGCTCGGCAGCAAGGCCGTCGACGAGCAGGGCAAAGTCGATCTCCTGACCCTGCGTGCCGACACGCTTGCTATCGTTTTCGAGAGCCGCGAGCTGATCCTCAAAGATCATCTTGCTGTCATAGAGCAGCCGCCCGATCAGCGTCGACTTGCCATCGTCGACACTGCCGCAGGTGATGAAGCGCAGCATCGACTTGTGTTGGTGTTGATCGAGATAGGCGTTGATATCCTCGGCAATCAGGGCGTCGGTTTCGTAAACGGGGTGGGTCATCAGAAATAACCCTCCTGCTTCTTCTTCTCCATCGATGCATCGCCGCCATCCTTGTCGATGATGCGGCCCTGCCGTTCGCTGGTGGTGGTCAGCAGCATTTCCTGGATCACGTCAGACAGCGTCGCCGCTTCACTCTCGACCGCCCCGGTCAGCGGAAAGCATCCCAGGGTACGGAAACGGATTGAACGTATCTGCGTTTCGATCTTGCGCCCGAGTACCTGTTCAAGCCGCTCCGGATCGTCGGCCATGAACAGTTGCCCATCCTGTTCATAGGTCGGGCGCGGTGCGCTGAAATAGAGCGGCACAATCTTGATATTGTTCAGATGGATATATTGCCAGATATCAAGCTCGGTCCAGTTCGAGATCGGGAAGACGCGAATGCTCTCCCCCTTCTTCTTGCGGGCATTGTATAGGTTCCACAACTCGGGCCGCTGGTTCTTCGGATCCCAGCCATGATTGACGTTACGGAAAGAAAATATACGTTCCTTCGCGCGGCTCTTTTCCTCATCGCGCCGCGCGCCGCCAAAGGCCGCATCGAAGCCATAATGGTCGAGCGCTTGTTTCAGCCCTTCGGTCTTCCACATATCGGTATGCAGCGGGCCATGATCGAACGGGTTGATGCCCTGTTCACGCGCCTCCGGATTTTGCCAGACAAGCAATTCCATGCCTGCATCTGCAGCGGATTTTTCGCGCAGCGCATACATGTCCTTGAACTTCCATGTCGTATCGACATGCAACAGCGGGAAGGGCGGCGGGGCGGGGTGAAAGGCTTTCCTGGCCAAGTGCAGCATCACCGCGCTGTCCTTGCCAATGCTGTAAAGCATGACCGGCTTTCCCGCCTCAGCCACCACTTCACGCATGATGTGGATCGCCTCGGCCTCCAGCCTTTCGAGATGAGTTAGTATGCGGGACATGGGCTGCTCATTTGGCCAATGCACGTCGCGCCGCAAGCATTTATGCCTTTGCCTCGGGCAAGCTGTACTTTTGCATCAGCGTCCGACGCTGAAATAGTCGAAGCCGGCTTTGACACCTTCTTCCGGTCGGTAAATGTTACGCAGGTCGACCAGCACATCGCCCTTCATCGCTCTCTTCAGCTTGGCAAGGTCTAGCGCGCGATAGGCATCCCATTCGGTAACAATGGCGACTGCGTCAGCGCCGTCCGCGGCGGCATAGGCGCTGTTGGTCATCTCAACCTCAGGCAGGATTTTCGATGCTTCCTCCATGCCTTCAGGGTCATGCGCTGCAATCTTGGCCCCCGCATCGATCAGCGTTTGCACAATGGCGATCGAGGGTGCGTCGCGCATATCATCAGTATTGGGTTTGAAGGTCAGGCCGAGCAGCGCGACTTTCTTCCCCCGTGCATCGCCGCCCAGCGCATTGACGATCTTGCGACCCATCGCCCGCTTGCGCAGGTCGTTCGCCTGCACCACCGCCTCGACGATCCGCACCGGCGTATCGTTATCTTGCGCGGTCTTGAGCAGCGCGAGCGTATCCTTCGGAAAACAGCTCCCCCCATAGCCCGGCCCTGCGTGCAGGAACTTCGCTCCGATCCGGTTGTCGAGACCTATGCCGCGCGAAACGTCCTGCACATTGGCGCCCAGCTTTTCGCACAGATCGGCCATTTCGTTGATGAAGGTAATTTTGGTCGCAAGGAATGCATTGGCCGCATATTTGATAAGCTCCGATGAACGGCGGCTGGTGAACAGGATCGGCGATTCGTTAAGGAAAAGCGGGCGATAGACCGCGCGCATAACCTCACGCGCCCATTCGACATCGGTGCCGACAACGATCCGGTCGGGCCGTTTAAAATCGCCGATAGCAGCGCCTTCGCGGAGGAATTCCGGATTTGAGACCACTTCGAATTCCAGGTCGGGGCGCACCTCGCGAATGATCCGCTCGACTTCGTCGCCAGTGCCTACGGGAACGGTCGATTTGGTGACGACAACGGTTTTCGGGCCAATAGCCAGGCCAATCTCTTTCGAGGCAGCATAGACATAGCTCAGATCCGCATGGCCATCGCCGCGTCGCGAAGGGGTTCCAACGGCAATGAACACAGCGTTGCAACCTTCAACCGATCCAGCAAGGTCTGTCGAGAAACTCAATCGTCCGGCATCGACATTTGATTTGACGAGTGCATCAAGCCCTGGTTCGTAAATCGGCATGACATTGGCGTTCAGCCGGTCGATTTTGCTTTGATCCTTATCGACGCAGATTACTTCATGACCGAAATCGGCAAAGCAAGCCCCCGAAACCAGACCTACATAGCCGGAACCAATCATCGCGATTTTCATCAATATTATCCTATTATTCTTTGCATGAAATGCCCCGTAGTTGGCGCGTAGAAAGTTACAATCGCGATTGTATCAACTTACCAAGCGAACTGCAAAAGGGCTGTTAGGAGCTGAAGGCTGATCAGGCCATATCCCACGCGTATCGTAGACCATTTTATCCCTACGTTCGGCAAGCGGAATTGCCTTGAAAGCGTCATGATCGACCAGCGGGATCAATATCTCGCAGTCGAGTAGCGCACTGTCTATATCAATCAGTCTTGCCTCGGTTGCATCGAATTCCACTGGAAGGGCTGTCGCATAAGGTTCTACGATGCGAACAGATGAACCGAATTTTTCGGCTAGTGCAGCAGCAACCTTCTTAGCCGGACTTTCACGAAAATCGTCGATATTGGCTTTGAAAGCGAGACCTAAAAGCGCGACCATCTTGCCAGGATTGGCTTCAATAAGTGCAGTCGCACACGACACGACATGATCGACTTTGCGATCATTGACTTCACGCGCGGTGCGGATCAGCGGCGTATGTTCGGGTGCCCCGTGGACAATGAACCAAGGATCGACTGCAATACAATGCCCGCCGACGCCGGGGCCGGGCTGCAGAATATTGACACGCGGATGACGGTTGGCGAGACGAATGACTTCCCAGACATCCAAACCCATATGGTCGGCAACGATCGACAATTCGTTGGCAAACGCAATGTTAACGTCGCGAAAGGCATTCTCGACAAGTTTGGTCATTTCCGCCGAGCGCGCATCGGTGGTTACGCACTCGCCGCGTACGAAACGTTTATAGAAAGAGAGGGCCTTGCGCGCGCATCGTGGGGTAATGCCTCCGATCGAACGATCGTTCGATATCAGTTCTTCGAGAATCTTGCCGGGTAATACCCGCTCTGGGCAATAGGCTATCGCGACATCTGGAGTTTCGGCGGTTACGCCTGGAACCTTTAGGTCTGGACGCAGTCGCGCAATCAAGTCCTTTACCCTATCGGTGGTACCGACCGGTGAAGTTGACTCGACGATTACCGTATCACCTGTCTTCAGCACGGCAGCGATGCTGGTTGCAGCAGCAAGAACATAACTCACATCGGGTATATGGTTCTCACCGAACGGAGTCGGTACTGCAATTACAAAAACGTCGGCGGGTTCCACCATTATCGAAGCCCGCAGCAGTTTGCGTTGAACAACGCCTTGCACCAGGCCGTCAAGATCGACTTCCTCGATATGGATTTCACCCCGATTGATCGTATCGACCACATGGGTGCTTACATCCACGCCCAGGACTTGGCAGCCCGAACGGGCAATTACCGCAGCGGTGGGCAAGCCGATATAGCCAAGCCCCATTACGCAAACATCGGGTTTCTTATCGGCAAGCATTGGCTACCAGTCCTGATATTCTTATCGCAGCGTTGCCATCCCCGAAGGGATTGTGCGCGCGTGCCATTTGCGAATAGGCCGCTTCATCATCCAAAAGCGTAAATATTTCGGAAACTATACGGTTTTTGTCCGTGCCGACAAGCTTTGCCGTACCCGCTGTCACGCCCTCAGGCCGTTCGGTTGTGTCCCGCATCACCAATACGGGCTTGCCAAGGGCGGGCGCTTCTTCCTGTACACCGCCACTGTCTGTTAGCATGATATGGCTTATTGAGAGCAACCTTCCGAAGTGGGGATAATCGAGCGGTTCGATCATGGCGATCCTGGGATGGTTGCCAAGCCTAGCCTCCATCACTTTGCGAACATTCGGGTTTAAGTGAACAGGGAAGATAATGGCGACATCTTCTCGTGCTGCAATCTCATTCAGTGCGGAGGCTATGTTTTCCATTCCATCACCGAAATTTTCCCGCCGATGGGTCGTAACACCAATAATGCGCTTACCGGCAAATTCCTTTTCGATTTCGGCAAGTTTTGCGGCCAATTCAGGCTGTCGTTCGAGTTTCGCAGTTACCCAATGCAATGCATCGATCACGGTATTGCCAGTTATGAATATTCTTTCTTCTGGTATTGCCTCGGCCTGCAAGGCACTCGCGGACACTTCCGTCGGGGCAAAATGCTGATCCGCTATCGTACCAATGATCTTGCGGTTAACTTCTTCTGGCCAAGGCTGATAGATATTGCGACTGCGCAAGCCCGCCTCGACATGGCTTACCGGAATTTTGCGGTAATAGGCTGCAAGGGCGCCAACCATAGCGGTCGCAGTATCGCCTTGAACAATGACCCGTGAAGGTTTTTCCATATCCATGATTTCGCCGATGCCCGTTAAAAGCCTTGCTGTCAGCGTATCAAGTGTTTGATCGGGAACCATCACATCGAGATCATAGTCGGGCGTGATCTCGCCAATCTGTAGGACCTGATCGAGCATCTGCCTATGCTGTCCTGTTACCAAGACCCGGGTTACTAATGCGGGCTGCTGTCGAAGCGCATGCACAACAGGAAACAGTTTAATCGCCTCGGGACGAGTCCCAAAAACGACAAGAGTGGAAGGATCGGTCGACATGTCAGCGCCTTAATCGCAATCCTGTTAATTTGAAACTAAAGCTAACATTCATACTTACTATCGTAGATTTTGACAAAATCGCACTGGAACCAGTTGGCGGCATCGTCTAGCAGGTCTTCAAAACCAGTTTCGGAAAACGAAAAAATATGAAGAATATTGTTCTGTCAGTTATCGCCTTGTCGTTTTTATCGGCTTGCGCAGGGTCTAATGCGCTTGGTGGTGCCTCCAATATAAATGTTATCCAAGGCAGCGAATTGCCTCCACCAGACCGTTCCGATCTTTTGGGCGAGGCACGACCCTATCTGATTGGTCCTTTTGACAAGTTGACGATCGATGTTTTCGGAATAGAGGAACTGAGCGAAAAAGAGGTGCAAACGGATGCTAGCGGACGCATATCTTTTCCTTTAGCCGGGATCATCGAAGCGGCCGGCAAGACGCCTGGCGAGATCGAGGATGAAATTGAGGATCGCTTGCGTTCGCGCTATGTGCGTAGCCCCCAGGTTACGGTCAATCTGAAGGAAACGGTCAGCCAGGTTATCACCGTGGATGGGCAGGTGAAGAAGCCTGGTCTTTATCCCGTGATCGGCAAAATGACACTTATGCGTGCAGTGGCGACGGCAGAAGGAGTCGCAGAATTCGCAAAGCTGAATGACGTAGTCATATTTCGCACCGTAAAGGGACAACAGCTTGCCGCGCTTTACGATCTGAAAGCCATTCGTCGGGGTAATTATTCAGATCCCGAAGTGTTTGCGAACGATGTTGTGGTAGTAGGCGACTCACAAGCGCGGCGCTTGTTCCGTGATGCGTTGCAGGTCGTGCCGCTATTGACCACACCGCTGATCATCGCGTTGCAAAATTGATCGGGTTCTAGGCTTGATTAAGCTGTGGGCATTTCCAGTGCATAGCCTGCGGAACGTACTGTACGGATCAGGTCTGCTGTTCCAGGCAAGTTGATCGCTTTCCTCAGGCGCCGAATATGCACGTCGACGGTGCGCAGATCTATGGCACTGTCAAAGCCCCAGACCGCGTCCAACAGTTGATCACGCGACAAGACCCGGTTCGGACGTTCGAGAAAATGTTTGAGAAGGCGAAATTCGGTCGGACCAAGATGAACCGGTTCGCCGCAACGTTTTACACGATAGGAAACAGGGTCCAGCTCAAGATCCGCAAAGACCATGACATTATTTGACAGCGCCGGTCGGCTTCTGCGTAGCACCGCTTCTGCGCGAGCGAGTAATTCGCGCGGCGAAAAAGGTTTTGTAATATAATCGTCCGCGCCGGTTTTCAGACCGCGAATTCGATCTTCTTCCTCCCCCCGGGCTGTCAGCATGACGATAGGGACCGATGCGGTTTCGCTCTGCTTGCGCAGCTGGCGACATATTTCGATGCCCGATACGTTTTCGATCATCCAGTCGAGAATTATCAAATCGGGCAGCTGCTCCTGAACCATGACCAGTGCCTCTTCGCCATCGCCGGTCTGGCGGACGTCATACTCTTCCTTGTTGAAAGTCCACACGAGCAATTCAGCAATGGCGGCTTCATCTTCGACGATCAGGACTGAGGGTTTCACCCTTTGACAACTCCTTCTTACACACTGTCTTGTTCGGAATGATACATGCCCGTCGCGGCAAAATAGACCATTTCGGCGACGTTGGTTGCATGATCGCCGATACGTTCGAGGTTGCGAGCGACGAACAGAAGTTGGGCTGCGCTGCTGATCGTGGCCGGGTTTTCCATCATGTGTGCCACGAGATTGCGAAAGATGCTGTTATAGAAATTGTCAACTTTCTCATCGCGGTCGATCACCTGTACAGCCAGCGCGGAGTCCCGCGAACCATAGGCATTCAGCACATCGCGTACCATCGACTGGGAAATTTCCGCCATTGCCGGAATCAACGTCAGGGGCTCGAATTTCGAGGCCCGTTCCATCTGGGCGACGCGTTTGGCGATATTTTTCGCATAGTCTCCGATCCGTTCGACGACGCCGGAAATCTTCAGTGCCGCGATGACATCACGCAGATCGTCGGCCATCGGCGCGCGCAAGGCGATGATGCGGATGGCAAGACGATCAACCTCCGCCTCAAGCGCATCAAGCTTTGCATCATTTACTACGACCTGTTTTGCCTTATCATGATCGTGGCGGATCAGCGCCTCGATCGCATCGGCGATCGCTACCTCGGCCAAACCGCCCATTTCGGCGATAAGCCCGCGCAACTGACCTATATCGGTGTCAAAGGCCTTGACGGTATGTTCAGACATGGAGGAAATCCTTATCCATAGCGACCGGTAATATAGTCCTTGGTACGCTCTTCGCGCGGATTGGTGAAGATTGTCGATGTATCGTCATATTCCACAATCTTTCCCAAATGAAAGAAAGCGGTTTTCTGCGAAACGCGCGCGGCCTGCTGCATGGAATGGGTCACGATGACAAGAGCGTAGCGACTCTTCAGTTCGTCGATCAATTCCTCGATCCGCGCCGTGGCGATAGGATCAAGTGCGGAGCAGGGTTCGTCCATCAGGATGACTTCAGGACTTACGGCAATTGCGCGGGCGATGCAAAGACGCTGTTGCTGCCCTCCTGAAAGCGCGGTACCCGCCTCGTTAAGACGGTCCTTCACCTCCTCCCACAATCCCGCTCGGCGCAGAGATTTTTCTACAATCGCGTCCATATCGGCTTTTGTCGGTGCAAGGCCATGGATGCGCGGACCATAAGCGACATTTTCGTAGATCGATTTGGGAAAGGGATTTGGTTTCTGAAACACCATGCCAACGCGTGCGCGCAGTTGCACCACATCCATCCGGTCGCCATAGATGTCTTCGCCGTCAAGCTCGATATCACCGGTTACGCGGCAGCCGGGAATGGTATCGTTCATGCGGTTCAGGGTACGTAAAAAAGTCGATTTGCCGCAGCCCGATGGACCGATGAAAGCCGTCACGTTTTCGGTTGCGATGTCGATCGATACATTGTCGATCGCTTGCTTGGCCCCATAGAACACGTCTACACCACGCGCTGCGATTTTAAGGACTTCGGTCATAGGTCTACCAACGTGTTTCGAACTTGTTGCGCAAATAGATCGCAAGGCCGTTCATAGCGAGAAGGAATGCAAGAAGGACGATGATCGCTGCCGATGTATTTTGCACGAAACCCTGATCGATTTCATCGGACCAGAGGAAAATCTGCATCGGAAGAACGGTAGCCGCATCGGTTACGCCCTCCGGCGGGGCAGCGGCGAACATGCGCATGCCGATGATAAGCAACGGTGCGGTCTCACCCAGTGCACGGGCCATTCCGATAATCGTACCGGTAAGGATGCCGGGCAGGGCAAGGGGAAGCACATGATGAAAGACCGTTTGAACTTTGCTCGCTCCGATGGCGAGTGCCGCATCGCGGATCGAAGGCGGTACGGCATTGATTGCGTTACGGCCGGAAATGACAATCACCGGCATTGTCATCAACGCCAGCGTCATACCGCCTACAAGCGAAGAAGAGCGCGGTAACCCCATGAATTGAATAAAGATCGCCAAGCCGAGCAACCCGAAGATGATTGAGGGCACGGCAGCCAGATTGTTGATCGAAACCTCGACCCATTCCACCCAGCGTTTCTTGGGAGCAAATTCTTCCAGATAGATGGCAGCGAGTACACCCATGGGAAATGACAGGGTAAGGGTTACCGTCATTGTCAAAAGCGAGCCTTTAAACGCACCCCAGACACCCGCATTGGCCGGATCGGTCGAATCCGAACCGGTCAGAAAGGCCCAGTCAATGCCAACGATGCCGTTGCGGACCATTACAAAAAGCAGAAACGCTAAAAAACCAAGCGAAAGGGCAATGGCCGCGATCCCAACCGCCTTGAATCGTTTCTCAGCCGCATAACGACGTTTTAGCCGTGCGCTTGCTTCGGGCGATTGCCAATTACTCATAAGCCTCCCGGAAACGCTTTACGACACGCAACGCGACGATGTTGAGAATCAGGGTTACGACGAACAGCACCAAGCCAAGTGCAAAAGCGGAAAGCGTAGCGGGATGATCGAAATCCCCATCCCCTGTCAGCAGCCTTGCGATCTGATAGGTAACCGTAGTCATGCTCGCGAAAGGATTGGCCGAAAGATTTGCCGCCGCACCTGCCGCCATATAAACGATCATCGTTTCGCCGATAGCACGGCTGATTGCCAGCATGATCCCCGCGACGATGCCGGGCAGGGCGGCAGGAATCATCACCTTTTTGATCGTTTCGGATGGCGTCGCCCCCATTGCAAGCGAACCGTCGCGCATCGATTGAGGCACTGCGGCGATACTGTCGTCTGCCATTGAGGAGACGAAAGGAATGATCATGATTCCCATAACCAATCCTGCCGCCAGTGCGCTTTCGGTCGTAGGATTGTCGATACCGATAAAGCCTGCAAAATCGCGCACCATGGGCGCAACGGTAAGCGCGGCGAAATAGCCGTAAACGACCGTTGGCACTCCGGCGAGGATCTCAAGCAGGGGCTTGGCCCATCTGCGAAACTGCGCCGAAGCATATTGACTTAGATAGATCGCACTCATCAGACCGAACGGAATGGCGACGATCATCGCGATGACGGCACCGATGAAGAGCGTACCCCAGAAAAGCGGAACCGCACCCAGCTTTTCACCCATTTCGGGCGTTACCGGAGCGAACGGATCGGGGTTCCAGTTAAGGCCAAAGAGGAAATCGATAGGGCTGACATAGCTGAAGAAACGTATCGTTTCGAATATAAGCGAACCGATAATTCCGATCGTCGTCAATATCGCAACAAAGGATGCAAGCAGAAGAATCGCCAAAACGCCGCGTTCGACCTTGGTCCTTGCCGGAAAATCGGCTTTGATACGCGTATAACCATAGGCCCCACCTGCCAGGGCAAGAACAAAAACAAGCGCTGCCCCGATCCAGTTGAATCGCCACAACATCGCCTGGATCGGTTTGACCAGCCCAGCGGATTCAGGGCGGAAGGCACCCATGCCATCGTTAAGCGCTGCATTCCATGCCTCGTCGATGATGGCGGCACGTTCCATATCCATCGCAGGAAGGTTTGCCGCTGCCGGATCCGACAGGATTGCTGCGTGGATCAAGCCAGGCGTCACGGCATTCCAGATCAACCAGCCGATCAGCGCCGGAATGACCACCCAAAGCGCCATATGCCACCCGTGCTGATTGGGCAGGGCCCGCAAAGAGCCCCGGCCCGTGAAAAGCGCCTGTGCTTTCGCACGGGCGCTCCACCATGCAATGGCACCAAGCGCCAACAACAGGAGAGATGTTATCGTTGGTGCCACCGGTCGGGCTTATTTCAAGCTAGCAGGATCCATCAACGTCATTGACGCGACGATCTCTTCGTTCTTCCTACGAACATCGTCAGGAGCGATGACCATGCCTTTTTTCTTCAATGCGCCATCCGGACCCCACATTTTGGGCCATTGGGCAACGAATTCCTTGAGACCCTTTACCGCGTTCAAATGCGCTTGCTTCACATAGATATAGAGGGGGCGGGCACCGGGATAGCTGAAATCCGAAATTGCCGCATAGGTCGGCGCAACACCTGACATTGGAATGCCTTTCAGGACATTCATATTCTCTTCAAGGTAGGAAAAGCCGAAAACGCCGATGGCTTTGGGATTGGCGGAAATTTTCTGCACAATCAGATTATCCGCCTCGCCTGAATCGACATAGGCTCCATCCTCACGGACGCCGGTGCAGATTTTCTTGTGCTCGTCCTTGTTGCTGTCCTTTAGAGCTTTCATCGCCGGATCGCTTTCGCAACCCTTGGTCAGGATCAGTTCGGCCAGCGCATCGCGCGTACCGCTGGTCGAGGGCGGACCATAGACAAGGATCGGAATGGCGGGAAGCGCAGGGTTTACGTCGTTCCAGTTTTTCGCGGTTTGCGGTTTGCCGAACGGATTTGCGGCAAGTGCCTTGTACACATCTTCGGGGGTCAGTTTCATGTCCGGCCCGCCCTTGGCTTCGGCAAAAGCGATACCATCAAGACCCACTTGAATTTCGATGATCTTGTCAACTCCCGACTTTACGCAATCCTCATGCTCGGATTTCTTCATCCGGCGTGATGCATTGGCGATGTCTGGATGCTGCGACCCGATGCCGGCACAGAACAGTTTCATGCCCGCACCGGTGCCGTTCTGCTCGACCTTTGGAGCCTTTACGCCGGTCTTCGCCGTTTCTTCGGCAACTGCCGCGGCGAAATGATAGACAGTGGATGATCCGACCGCCCAAGCATTGTCACGCCCGCCGCCAGAACCACCGCCGCTGCCACAGGCTGCAAGCGCAAGGCTTGAAATTGCCGTTATGGCGAAAACTTTAACTGAACGCATATTCGCACCCCTCTTTGCATGAGATATGGAGCCGCTACGTCAGTTTCGTGACGCTTTTGTGACAAAAGCTCAAGCGTTAAATCAGCTATCCGGAACTCTGGGCAAGCAAGACCTGTCAAATAGGCTTTCGACACAACAGAATGATAACGAGATCGGAAGAAAAATCTTTTATTTCAACTTTGAATTCCCACAGCGCCATCGGCGATCATTTTCTCGATCAGGTAATCGGGATAGCCAAGATCATTCAGTATCGATAGGGAATCCTGCCCCGCCACAGGAAGCGAAACGGAAGCGTTCGGTCTTGTATCACCAAAGACAAGCGGCAGGCATGGCAGCATTGTTTTGCTACCATTTGATAGCGTAACGGGTTCCAAACCCTTCGATACAGCCAGATGCGGATCTTCAAACAGCTCTTCAGGCTTACCGATAGGGGCAAAGGGCAGTCCCGTTCCTTCAAGTTTGGCAATGATTTCGGCGCTGGTATAATCCGCAATCAGTTTGCGGATCGGCGGTAAGATGCGTTCGCGGGCCAGGACGCGATCGTTATTCTTACGAATGCTCTGATCGGCCCACAGATCGTCCAGACCGAAAAGCACGCAGAATTTTTCCCACAGGGAATCGGTGACGACACCGATGAAGACCGGATCGTCCTTTGTTTCAAAAACATCGTAGATTGCCCAAGCTGAGATGCGCGCCGGCATTGGTGCAGCCGCTTTGCCGGTAACGGCGTATTGCGCCATATGCTGACCGACAAGATACACGGTGGTTTCGAACAGGGAGGCAATGACTTTCTGCCCCTTGCCGGTCCGGTGGCGTTCCTCAAGCGCGGCAAGAATGCCGATTACGCCGAACATACCGCCGGTAACGTCGATAACGCTCGCACCCGCGCGCAGGGGTTTGCCTGGTGGCCCGGTCATGTACGCAAGTCCACCCATCATCTGCGCGACTTCGTCCAGCGCCGTGCGCTCTTCATAGGGGCCAGGCAAAAAGCCTTTTTCCGAACAATAGATCAGGCGAGGATTGGCTGCGCTGAGTGTCTCGTAATCGAGGCCCAACCGATCGAGCGCGCCAGGGCGGAAATTTTCAACAAGGATATCGGCACGCGCGCATAATTTATGTGCAACATCGATCCCCCCTTCGGATTTCAGATCGAGGCAGATCGATTGTTTATGCCGGTTATACATGGGGAAATAGCCTGCACCCGATCCAAGCAGGCGTCGGGTCTGATCGCCGCCGATCGGTTCGATACGGATCACCTCAGCCCCAAGGCTGGCCAATATATGCCCAACGGCCGGACCCATCACCATATGGGTGAATTCGACAACGCGTAGGCCTGAAAGGGGGGTGGGCAGGGTCATGAAGCAAACCCCAAAGGAAGCCCGGCATCGGGGGTGAAGCCATATAACGGTTCGCCCGGTAAGGCCGCGGCAAGGATTTCCCGAACTTTCAGCAATCTCGGCAGGTCGATACCCGTTTCGATTCCCATCGCCTGCAGCATGAAAACGAGATCCTCCGTCACGATGTTTCCCGATGCCCCGGGCGCAAAAGGACAGCCGCCGATCCCTCCGAGCGATGCATCGAGTGTCGTGATGCCTTCTTCCAGCCCGGCGAGCGCATTGGCGAGGCCAAGGCCCCGTGTATTATGCAGATGAAGCGTGGTCATCTTATTCGCACCGACCGCTGCTTTCACCTTGCGGACTAGCCGTTTGACCTGCGCCGGATTGGCATAGCCGGTGGTGTCCGAAAGGCTGAATTCCTGTGCGCCCGCTTCCGCCGCCGCATCGGCAAGACGCACGACCTGGTCCTCGTTGATCGGTCCTTCCATGGTGCATCCGAAAGCCGTCGACAGCCCAACGGCAAAATGAATTCCTGCGTCCTTCGCGATCTGTGCCGCCGCGCGGATTTCCTGGAGCATCGCCGAATGGTCCTTGCGCACATTCTTGATGCTGTGCGTTTCCGACATGGAAAAGGGCATTGACATGCCGTCTACGCCAGCGTCCACCGCGCGCAGCGCGCCCTTTGCATTTGGAATCAAGGTGACCACGGTCAGACCGGGTAATGTCTTGGCAAAGGCCACAATGTCTGCGGTATCCGCCATTTGCGGAAGCAACGAAGGTGGCACGAAGCTTCCGACCTCAATCTCTCGCACCCCTGCTTCAGCTTCGGCCCTGACCCACGCCTTTTTCGCCTCCAGCGGCATGATCCGCTGCGTCGATTGCAGACCATCGCGCGGGCCGACTTCGGAAATCAGAATCATAGATACACCCATGGGCGCTTTGCCGTGTCTTGCGCTTGCCAAGCGGAGATGGCGTCACGGTGTTTAAGGGTCAAGTCGACAGCATCAAGGCCCTCGAGCAGCATTAATTTCGTTTCAGCCTCTATGTCGAAATGAGGATCGTCCACCTTTTGCTTGTTCAGATCAACCGTGACGATGGCGCCTATGATCGAACGGATTGCCTTTTTGCCAAGCACAACCGGCAACAGGCCGTTGCGAATGCAATTGTTGTAGAAGATAGGCGCGAAGCTTTCGGCGATCACGCAGTCGATACCATATTCCCTGAGCGCCCAGACGGCATGCTCGCGACTTGATCCGCAACCAAAATTCGCGCCGGACAGCAATATGCGGGCTTCGACAAAGTCACGCCGATTCAGAATGAATTCGGGATTGCGCACGCGTGTATCGACGTCGGTATAGCGCCAGGGCGCGAACAGACCGTCGGCGAGGCCGGTCTTGCCAGTCGACTTCATCTCGCGCGAGGGGATGATTGTGTCGGTATCGATATTGTCGAGGATCAGCGGTGCGGCGACGCTGGTGAGAGTGGCGAACGGTTTCATGGTGCGGTAATTCTGCCTGCAATGGCGCTGGCCGCAACAACCTCGGGGCTGGCAATGTGCGTGCGAATGCCCGGACCCTGTCGTCCTTCGAAATTGCGGTTGGTGGAGGAGATTACCCGGCTTCCGGGCGGGAAACTTTCACCGCCTGCATAGAAGCACAGCGAGCAGCCGCTTTCCCGCCATTGAAAGCCGGCATCGATGAAAATACGATCCAGCCCTTCGGATTCTGCCGCGCGCTTGACCGCAGTGGAGCCGGGGACAACCAACGCCAAAATGCCTTCCGCGATCTTCCTGCCCTTCACGATTTCAGCCGCACGGCGAAGATCGGAAACGCGGCTGTTGGTGCAACTGCCGATAAAAGCGACGTCGATCGGCAACCCGGCAAGGGGCTGACCGGCTTGCAAACCCATATATTCAACAGCGCGAAGGACTGTCCCTTTGGGGACAGTCCCCAAAGGGACAGTCCCTAAGATTGGGATGCTTTGTTCGGGCGAGGTGCCCCAACTGACCATAGGCGTAAGCTTACCGGCATCGATGACAATTTCCCGATCGAAAACGGCGTCTTCATCGGTAGCAAGATCGTCCCAGTCGGGCAGGGGGTCGGGTGCGTAACGTCGACCTTTGAGATAAGCGAGGGTCTTGGCATCGGGCGCGATGATCCCGCTAAAGGCGCTGAATTCGGTCGCCATATTGCACAGCGTCATCCGTGCTTCCATGTCTAGCGCCCGGACGGCTCCGCCTGCGAACTCAAGAATATGTCCCTTGCCGCCACCTGCACCTTCTTGTGCAATCAGCGTCAGGATCATATCCTTGGCGGTGACGCCCCCGGGCAGAATACCATCGAACATGACACGCATCGTTCTTGGCTTTGTCACCCGCAACGTCCCGGTCGCCATCGCATGTTCGGCCTCAGACGACCCAATCCCCCAGGCAAGCGCGCCAAACGCACCTTGCGTACACGTATGACTGTCGGGCGCAATCAGGGTAAGCCCTGGTAACACGATGCCCAGTTCGGGCGAAATGACATGGGTTATGCCCTGATCGGGATCGTTCACATCGAACAAAGTGATCCCCGCCTGATGGCAGGCGGCGCGGGTTTCGGTAATAAAGGCTTCGCCGCCCTGCATCGGGGTATCATCCCCGCGACCGGGCCTGGTATCGACGATATGATCCATGACGGCAAAGACCCGCGCCGGATCGACGACCTTGCGACCGGCTTCCGCCATCGATTTCAGCGCCGCCGCCCCGGTGCGTTCGTGTAGGAAGATGCGGTCGATCGCGATCAACGCATTTTCCTGCCCCAGGTCGGCAACGACATGGGTATCCCAGATTTTATCGAAAAGGGTGCGCGGAAAATTCAGATCAGGCCTCCAGACTGCGCCAGTCTCTACTCACAAGCGTTTCCTGGATTGCGGTGCGCGTTTCGAGCTTGCCGTTCCTGATCCAGTGCCAGGTGCGGCAGCGGCTTTGCCCATCATCGGCAAGCTGGATCATCTCGTACAGATAAAGCGACGGATCGCCCTGCCGCTGCCAGTAGAGCATCACGGTGCGGTTATATTCGTCCAGCCCAACTTCTGCGGCCCAGCCGACGATCAACTCGTTATCCCACCATATCCGCTTGTCTCTATATTCGGCTGGAAAATCGCGGATGTCGGTGCGGCCGTCATCCCATGTGTAGTGATTGGTCTGGTGATAGGGGTGGGGTCCGCTATCAGGAAAGCGGCAGAACAAGCGCGATTTATGCTGATCGATCTGTTCGTCCTTATCGTTGAAATAGGTATAGACGCCGTCCCAGACACCTTCATGGCGGGCAAGCAGCGGCATATCTTCGCGGATCGACATGATGTTCATTCTCCTCGGGTGCTAAGGGCAATATGAAAGGCTTTGGCTGCCGTCGCCTTGAGCAGCGCGCGGTGCTCGCGGGCGAGCCTTTCGGCAGTAATCATCGCAGGATCGAAATCGATCGCATGCTCTGCATCGGCTTCGTACCAGGGGGCAAAGAAATGACGCGCGCGAACGATATTCCATGCCTTGTTCAAATAGGTCCCATGCCGATTTGGCGAAAGGTCTGGAAAAAGTAAGGAAGGGTCGCCTTGGTGGTGATGTTGTTCAATCACTATGGCGGTTGAACCCCTTTCCTTGGCAACAACGTCAAAAACGGCTTGCCATGCGTGCCAATCTGTTGGTGCTTTACCGTTCCAATCATCAGACAGGCCATGACCTGGCGGATCCATGACAAAAGCCGATTGTTCGAACATATCTAACGAGCGTCCTGGCGCGGGGATATGCATCGTCTCGCCGCCGCTTGAGCCGCGCCAATGGATAAGGCCGTCGAAGAGATCGGTCTGTACATGGAGAAATTGCGAATCTTGATCCTCGGCAAAGACTGCAACTTCCGGTCCGGCATGGGCCTTTAAAAAAGCGCGGCTCCGCTCTTCCAATTCCTGGGGCGTCGCCACTTTACACGCTTCCCAGTTTGCAGGCATTTGACCTAGCCGGTCGATATGCGCTTGCAGCGGATCGCCATCATAAGCGCTGATCATCACCGGCGGCGTCCTGGCACCAGCTAGAGGAATGTCGCGTGACGCGCGCAAGACCGCGCCATAGCCAAGCCGATAGGCATCGCCACTGTCGAGCATTTCCATAACGATCGCGTGCACCTTTGCCGGATCGGCATGAGGATGCGATAACCGTGCAGCCGGTCTTATATCGAACCACGGGAAAAACCAGCTTTGTTCCAGGATACGGTTCCACAGCCAAGTCAGATGTTCGCCATAAAGCGATGGCTGGAAAGGCGGCAGATAGGCTTCACCGAAGATCGCCATTTCCTCCGGCGTCCAGATCGCATAGCCTCCGACGGCAAGGCCGGTGAACAGTTCCGGATGGCGCTTCAAGGCGGTTACCAGAATGATCCCGCCCGAATGGAAGCCGTAAGCCAAGGTTCGTTCGATTCTGATCGCACGGACGAATTCGACAACCGCATCGGCATAGTCGTTTATGTCGGGATCGGCTCCATTGGCTTTTGAGGGCAGCGGATGCGATTGGCCAAAGCCCGGCGTGTCGGGCGCAATGCAAGTGAAATGTTCGCCCCATTCCAGCATAAGCATGGCATATTCGGCTGATGATCGTGGACTTTGGTGTACCATGATCAACGGCGGTCCCTTGCCGCAGCGGCGGTAATGGACTTGTCGGCCATCAATTGTCAGATAGTGACGCGTAATCTGCATGCTGCGAAAGTTGTCCGGACAAATTTTGCTCGACAAGCCTGTACGTCCAAGTCAAAAGCGATGCAAGCTATGGAAGGAAAATTAATGAACGTCGTCGGTACCAAAATGGTCAGCGATGGAAAGACCGCCAGGCAGATATTCGAGGAAGTGATAGCCAATCCGGCGCGCAAAAAGTTCGGGTTCGGAGAAAAACTGGCGATCATCAATGTCGATTTCCAGCAGGCCTATACGCGGACGGACATGTTCGTGACCGCCTATGAAACCGATCCGCGGCAGATCGAATATGCCAATAGCATCTCCCGATTGGCGCGGGCAAAAGGCATGCCGGTAGTCTGGACTCGTGTTGCTTATATGGACAATGCGGATGACGCCGGTGTTTGGGGAACGCGCACCAATATGCCCGATAGCCTGCAGAATATCAAATACGGGTCCGACCGCCATGCTTATGATCCGCGATGCGAGATCGATGCGAACGATCTGCAATATACCAAACGCATGCCGAGCGCGTTTTTCGAAACGCAGTTGGCGAGCTATCTGGTTTGGCACAAGGTCGATACCGTCGTGGTGACCGGTGGCAGCACGTCGGGCTGCGTTCGTGCAACCGCAGTGGATGCTCTCTCGCATGGCTATCGCACGATTGTGCCGATCGAAACCTGCGCAGACAAGCATGAGAGCTACCATTTCGCCAATCTGACCGACCTGCAGTTAAAATATGCCGATGTCGAACCGGTGCAAGCAGTGATCGACTGGCTGGAGGCGCGCTGATGCAGGAGCGCAGCGCCGACCCCGGACTATATGATTATTCTTCCTATCGTGGTCGCAAGAAAATCACTTGGCCAGGCGGAAAGGCTGTTGCTGTCTGGATTGCGCCAAATCTGGAATATTATGAAATCAATCCCCCCGCGCATCCCAAGCGAAAGGCCTGGGGGCGTCCGCATCCCGATGTCGTAGGTTGGTCGCATCGCGATCATTCGAACCGGGTTTCGCATTGGCGGATGGCCGATGTTATGACCAGGCATGGCTTTCCGGGATCGGTTTCGCTTTCGGTCGCGCTTTGCCAACATCATCCAGAAGTGGTTGCCGATGCCGATGCCCGTGGCTGGGAATTCTTCAGTCATGGTATCTATAATACGCGTTATGCTTATGATATGTCGGAGGAACAGGAGCGGTCGATTATTGAAGATTCGATCGCAACGGTGCGTGAATGCACCGGCCAGACAATCCGTGGCTGGCTTGCCCCCGCGCTGACGCACACCCCGCGCACGCTCGATCTGATCGCTGAATATGGTCTCGATTATACCTGCGATCTGTATCATGACGATCAAGTGCAGTCGGTAAAGACCAAGTCGGGCGAGCTGGTTTCGATCCCCTACAGTCTGGAAGTCAACGACCACTACGGCTTCTTCGTCTACAACATGTCGGGCCGCGAATATGCCGACACGCTGATCCGGCAATTCGAACGACTGGCAACCGAGGGTGAGGCTTCGGGCACGGTCATGTGCATCCCGCTGCATGCCTATCTTATCGGGCAGCCGCACCGCATCGGCCCGTTCGAGCAGGCCCTGAAGCATATCGCCGCCGATGGTCGTGCCTGGATTGCGACGGCAGGGCAAATCGTCGATGCGTGGAAGGCACAGTAATGACGCTCGATCCCACCTATCTTCAATATTCCAACCGCCGCCATGGGTACGATCACGACCTGTTCGAATGGACGGCAATCCACGATCGCAAACCCGTCGTCTGGCCCGGCGGGAAGTCGGTCGCAATATGGCTGTGCGTCAGTCTAGAATGGTTCCCTATCACTCCTAACGATACACCCTTTCGCGCGCCGGGGCATATGCAGACCGCCTATCCCGATTATCGTCATTACACCGCACGCGATTATGGCAACCGGGTGGGTGTCTATCGGCTGCTCGATGCCTTCGCAAAAGTCGGAACCAAGGCAAGTTTCGCCACCAACAGCGCGATTGCGGAACGCTACCCTGCACTGATTGCCGACATTGTGCATGACGGTCATGAAATTATCGCGCATTCGACCGATATGAACGGGACGATTGCGACCGGCATAGCTGTCGAGGAGGAGCGCAGGCTGATCGGCAGTTCGCTTGACACATTTGAAAGTATAACGGGCAAGCGCCCCCAGGGCTGGTTGTCGATCGCCCGATCGCAAAGCTGGAATACGCCTGATCTGCTTAAAAAGGCCGGAGTGCGCTATTGCTGCGACTGGGTGAATGATGAACTGCCCTGGCGTTTCAAAAATGGCTTGATCAACCTGCCCTTGAACCACGAACTGAGCGATCGACAGATCATCACCGTGCAGCAGCAATCGGCGGACAGCTATGCGCAATCGATGCGCGATGCGTTCGACTGGCTGGCCGGCGAAGCGACCGGTAGAATATTGCCGATGCACCTGACGCCTTACATCATGGCCTTACCTTACCGTATCGATGCGCTTGAGGATTTGCTGGTGGATCTAGCCGGTCGTCAACAGGCTTGGGTCGCAACCGGGGCCGATATCGTCGATGCGTGGGAGGCGCAAATATGAAGGTTCGAAACCCCCGTACCGGCGAATATGATTATGAAATCAAGCCTGCGGGTGCAGAGGATGTCGCGGCGACTGCACAGCGCCTGCGCGCTGCGCAACCCGCTTGGCAAAGCCTTGGTCCCCAAGGACGGGCCGATGTGCTTGAACGCTTTGCACAGGCGATCGAGCGTCATGCGCAGACGATCGTTGATTCGCTTACTATCGATACCGGCCGCCGGTCGGTGTCCTGGATCGAAGTCGAAGGGTTGCCGCGTACGATCCGCCGCTGGGCCGCGCGCGGGCAGGAGCTTATGAATGCGTTCGATGCGACCGAACGGCCATCGGCAACGCCGGGCATCATGCTTAAAGAGGAATACATTCCCTATTCGCTGTTTGGAGCGATTGCGCCTTGGAACTTTCCGGTCATCCTTAGCCATATCGATGCCATTCCGGCATTGATGGCGGGCTGTGCGGCACTGGTAAAGCCAAGCGAGGTTACGCCGCGCTTCATTGCGCCGATGCGCGCCGCGCTTGCCGAGGTGCCCGAACTCGAGGCCGTCTTCGCCTATGTTGAGGGCGGTGCGGAAACCGGACAGGCGTTGATCGAAGCTGTCGATTATGTCTGCTTCACGGGTTCGACCGATACCGGGCGCAAGGTGGCCGAGGCTGCAGCTCGTGCATTGATCCCCGCCAATCTGGAACTGGGCGGCAAAGATCCGATGATTATCCTTTCCAGTGCCGATCCTATCCAGGCCGCGCAAGTGGCTTTGCGGGCAAGCGTCGTTGCCACAGGCCAAGCCTGCCAGTCGATCGAGCGCATCTATGTGGCGCGCGAAATTGCTGCGCTATTTATGGACGCGCTGGTGCATGCCGCATCCGAAGTGCGTCTGACCTACCCCGATATCGGATCGGGCGATCTTGGGCCCTTTATCTTTGCAGCCCAAGCCGACAAGATTGCCGAGCAGTTGAACGACGCCGTCGCCAAGGGCGCACGCATTCTGACGGGCGGTAGTGTCGAAACACTTGGCGGCGGCAGATATCTACGCCCTACCGTCATCGTCGATGTAAAGCCCGACATGGCGTTGATTGCCGAGGAGACATTCGGCCCGATCCTTCCGGTGACGATATTCGACAATGTCGACGAGGCTGTAATGCTGGCCAATGACAGTCGCTATGGCCTGTCTGCTGCGGTGCTGGCGGGAACGCTTGAAGAGGCGGAGGCGGTGGGCGTGCGCCTGGAAGCGGGTGCGGTATCGCTGAATGACGGCGCGCTGACCTCGATGGTATGGGATGCAACCAACAGTTCGATGAAGGCATCGGGGTTAGGGCCTTCGCGGATGGGCGATGAGGGGATGCTGCGTTTCTTTCGGCGGCAGGCACTGATCAAGCAAACCGGACAGCCCCTGCCGCTCGCGGCCTATGCGGAAAGAGTGACATGAAACCCTTCATAGCCTTCGTAGCTTTTGCGCTGGCAGCCTGTGCGATCCCTGCCGAGCGCCCGCAGGTCGCCGTTTCTTCCCCTGGGGTTGAAAAGCCCGTCGAAAAACTGCCGACCGACATTCGCCGTGTTACGATGATCGTACGTAATATGGAGAACAGCCTTAAACTCTACCGCGATGTCATGGGACTGAAGGTCAATTATGATACCGTGCTGCCGATGTCGGGCGTTGCGCTTCCGGCTGGGGAGCCGGGCGCGAAGGCTCGGTTGGTATTATTGAACGGAAACGATCCCTTTATCGGCTGGATCGGCCTGATGGAATGGCTCGATCCGCGGCTGCCCGACCCCGGTCCCTACCCAAAACATATGGGAATAGGCGGGCATATCATTGTGACTCAGACCGACGATATCGACCGCCGCTGCGCCGAGGCGGCAAGGCTGCCCGGTATTACCGTCACGGCTCTGCCACGCGATCAAAGCTATCCCGGGCGCAACGGCGCGCCGCCGATCAAGGTGCGCGGGTGCAACTTCTTCGATCCCGACGGTACGCTGATCGAACTCAATCAATTGATCGGATGAAGGCATGAAGGCTTACGGCATAGGACCGCAATCGGGTATCGAAGGGCTGCATCTCTTTGCAGCCGCCGAACCGGTGATCGAACCGGGCAAGATCGTCGTTCGCGTTACCGCTGCAGGGCTCAATTATCGCGATCTCATGCTATTGCGCGGGCAATATGGCGCGGCGCAACCGGAAAAGCGGATACCCTTGTCCGATGGCGTCGGCATTGTCGAGGCAATCGGGGACGATGTAACAGGATTTCAAATTGGCGACCGCGTGATTGCCCCGCATTTTTTGGGTTGGGCTGATGGGCCGTTTTCGATGGCTGCCTTCGGCCAGGATATGGGCGTTACCGCCGATGGCTGGTTGGCTGAAAAAATCGCTTTTCCGGCGACCGCCGCGATCAAGCTTCCTGGCGCGATATCCGATGCCACCGCCGCTACATTGGCAGTCGCCGGTGCCACGGTATGGCATGCAATGGTCGCTTTCGGACAGGTGAAGCCAGGCGAATTGGTTCTGGCGCAGGGGACGGGGGGCGTGGCTATTTTCGCTCTGCTGCTCGCCAAGGCGCTTGGTGCTCGGTTTGCAATCACGTCTTCGAGCGATGCGAAGCTTGAAAGATGCAAGGCCATGGGTGCGGACTTTGTCGGGAATTACCAAACGCAACCCGATTGGCCCTCGGCTCTATTGGCGCAAACCGGGGGGCAGGGGGCTGATGTCATCATCGATACGCTCGGCTTTCCGGCATTCACCCAAACGATCCAGGCAGCGGCGGTTAATGGCCGGATCGGCACTCTGGGGGCGCTTTCGGGTAGTCCACAGGATGCAGCCACGGGCAGCCAGGGTTTGATCATAGCAAAAAACTTGACAATTAAGGGCATTGCTTCGGGCAGTCGTGCGATGCTTCAGGCCGTTCTCGAGATTGTGGCGCGGCATGGCATCGAAATGCCCATCGATCGCGCATTCGATTTCTCCGATACGCCAGCCGCCTTTACCCATCTCAACAGCGGGACGCATTTGGGGAAAGTGTTAATTAGGATTAACTAGCGCTTTAGCTCGACCAGTTCATACCAGGTCATCATATAACCGCCCACTCCGCCTTTTAGGAAAATGGCGTCTTCATCATTGGTAATCCACAGGTCATAGGGTGGATGCGCGCCTGCCATGCCTGCGCTACCATCGTCAACGAACTGGAAATGCCGCGCATTGAAAGTACCTGCTTGAACGGTTACTTCCTCCTGGCCTAGAAAGATGCCGTCGATCTTCACTTGCGCGATCATCGGTGGGGTCGCGCCGCGATGGTCGGGGCTGGGAAGGTAGCAATTGAACTTGTGCCGCTCGCCCTCATGGCTCCAGCGATGCATGCCCAGCATATAGCCATCGGCTACGATCGGGTGCGTACCGAAACCGTCCAGAGGAAGTTCCGCCTCCACGCGCTGCGAAAGCCGGCCGATCGATGGACCGAAGCTTTCGCATTCGATCGTCTGGCCATCGAAGCGCAGCCAACCCGATCCCATAAAAGCATCGCCGACGGTCAAACGCACATGCAGATCTATGGGTTGGCCATGCTCGTCCAGGCTATAGATGACGTCTCGCATAACGGTAGGTGCCGGTTCTTCGATCTCGCAATGCGCACGCAGAGTGACCTTGCCGTCGCTATGGCGGGTGAACAGGAAAGTTTCAAAACCGCGTGGTTCATCGAGGCGTTCGGGCTTTTTCGAGGTGTAGGCGATCCGGCCTTCGATGCTGCGATGCTGCATCACATTTCCCGCAATGTTTTTGAAAGCTCCTCGACACTAGGCTCGGCCAATTCCTCCAGCGCTTCCATATCCTGCTGCACGCCGCGCATGATGCGGGCGATATATTCGCGGGTTTGCATCCCACGTTCGTTCCCCGCTGCGCGATCGGGCGTATAGGCTTCGATATCGGCACGGCTGATCGTACCTTTGGCTTCAAGCAATCGTTCGATGGTATCGAGCCGTTCGCGCAGCACCGAAACCTCACCGGCCAGGGCCATTACGATAGAAAGCGTACGATCGATCGCCGGATCGTCGAAATAGTGTGGCCGCTTGCCTTTGGCTTTGGCCCCGGCGCGAGCGATCCAGTCTATGTCATCGTTCATGCAGCCGGTTTCCAGGCGCCATAGGCGTTCCAGCTAGCGGCGCGACCATGGTCTTCGCCTTCGCCCTGGCGCTGTTTGGGGAACACGGTTTCGTCGACCACCGCGGTTACTCCGGTTACGAACTGGCAATCGTGCGGCAGACCCTTTTCGGCCATTATGCCCTTGAGGTCGAGCGCATGCATAGACGACCAGAAGGGTTCGTTGTTGTTGAACGCATCCCAATCGCGGATGAACTGCTCGTAAAGTGGCATCGCGTCGGAATATTGCGGCTGTTCCAGATGCAGCATCAGCCCACCGGGCGCAAGTATGCGCGCGCTTTCCCCGATGATACGGGGAAGCGCGGAACCGGATAGCTCGTGCAGATACATCGTCGTTTGCACCCAATCGAAGCTTTCATCCTCGAACGCGTTCATATCCTCGGCATTCATCTGGATAAATTTCAGGTTGTGCGCGCCAAGCGCCTGCGCGCGCGCATGACCGTAGCGAAGAGACGGGGCAGCGGTATCGATCGCGATCACTTCCGTATCCGGAAAGGCGAGCGCCAGCGGCACGACGTTATGGCCGATCGTACAGCCAAGGTCGAGAATGCGCCGTGGCACCCAGCCGGGGCGCTCCTTTTTGATCCATTCGACCAGCGCTTGTCCCCCACCATCCGACAAAGCGCCAAGGCCGCCGCCGGTGGTTGCGAAGATGCCGCAGTCGTAATTCGCACCCGCAGAAACGTCGCCCGGACGTTCCTCGCCATGATAGCTGCCGGGCATGCAGTGAATGTCGATTGCTGCCTGATAGCGCGGCACCTGCACCGAGGGATCAAGCCGCAACGTATCGCGGCCCTCGTTATACTGCCGCGCCTTGGCATCGAGTTCGTCCAACTGGCGCAACACCATCGACCGACCGTTCTGCTGGCGCATTTCCATCGAGTTGCGCTTCAATGCCGACCAGAAGCGGTGCCAGGAATCCTTGTTCATCGCATGACGGATCTCGAACCGGTCCTTGGGCTCGCGGCCCTGTTCTTTCATAAAAGTGGGCAGCACGCGTTTGTCATAGGCAAGCTTGTTTCCAGGGCCTAGCGCGGACGCCATATATTTGTTGAAGTTTGCCAGAAAATTGAACCGCGCCGCTTCGTCATGGCTGGGTGTGGGAAACACCGCATGGCGGGTGACGGCAGTGTAGGGTGGTGGGATTTCAGGCTTGCTCATATCAGTCCATCCTTGGCCAAACGGGCAATGGTTTCTTCGCTGATACGCTTGAAATGGTCACGGCCAGGGGTTTTGACAACACCATTTTCAAGCAGGCTGTCGGCGTGTTGATGCGTATCCGCGGCATAGGTTGCGGCGAACAGGGCATTGCGCTGGCGGGACAATGTGTTCGTCATTCCAGGCTTGCGCCGAGCGGCGCGAAGAGCGGCCAGATCGAGATCGGCAAAAGCGGTAAACGTTTCGCCACTGTTCGACTGCGCAAGGATATTGCCTTTCCAGTCGATCACCATCGAATTGCCGTCGGCAGACGCCTCGGGAAGCGGGGTGTCGGTAATGCCGGCGGTGTTGGCGGAGATGACATAAGCCAGATTTTCGAAGGCCCGAGCTCGCTTGGCGATCATTTTGGGGGTCGCCATCGGGGAACCGATTTCGGACGAGCTATGCACGAAAATTTCCGCACCGCGCAGTGCGTGCGCGCGGGCGATTTCCGGATAGAGAATTTCTTCTGACGCGATTGCCGCCAGATTGCCGATTTCGGTCCGCGCAACGGGAAACGCGCCGTCAAGACCATAGATATCCAGATATTTCGACCAGACATCATGCGGTGTAGGCGCAAACATCGAGTTTAAACGGCGATAGCGCAGTACGACATTGCCGTTGGGTGCGATAACGAAGCTTGCCTGAAAATAAAGGCCGGGGAAGTGGCGGTCGGCCTCGTAAGCGTTGCCGGCAAGGAACAGTTTTTGTTCCTGCGCGATTTGGCTCAGCGCTTCATATTCAGGGCCGTCGACTTCCAGCGCGGCCTTATCGGTGAATTCCGGTATCGAAATGGCTCCCGGATAGCTGGTAAGAATATATTCGGGCAATACGGCAAGGCGCACGCGTGTGCCGCTATATTGATTGATGAACTTGGTGGCCGCACGAATCTTGGGATCGAGTGCAGCAATGGTCTCCAGCATCTGCTTGCGCGCGGCAGCCTTATCGGGCGTTCGCTCGATCGAACGAGCGGCGAACTGCAACGCCACGGCAGCATAGTTTTTTGGATCAGCCATTCCTTGTGCCCCTACCGGCAGGGGCAGTGCGCCTGCCATTATTACTGCCAAAGCATCCCGTCTTCTCATCTTCATCGGTCATGCCTCTATAGACCCAGCGCGCCAGGGTTCATCAAGCCCCTGGGGTCGATATTCGCTTTGACCGCCTGCAAAATTTGCCAGCCGCGCGGATCGCTGCGTTCCTTGATTGGATAGGTGCGGCCCAGCTGAAAATGAATGCCGTCCATGCGTCCGAAAATAGCAATCACTTCGCGCCGCAATTTTTCGACCAGCGCACGCGCCGCTTCGTTGCGCGGGTGGATCGGCAGCTTTTTGAAATGTGCATCCTCGATGAAATGCTTGTGAATTTCCCACTGCTCGTCGGGCCAGTAAAAGCAGGGCTCGATCAGGAAGCCGGTAGTACCGACCACAAGGAACATATAGCCTGCGCCCACCCCTAACCGCTCCATTTCGGCAGCGTTCGTTTCAAACAAGGCGGTCAGTGTGTCGATCGTTTCCAACGCTTTGGAATGACGGACGATGCCATGTACCGGTGCCCAGCGTTCGCCTTCGGGGCCAGCCATCGAATTGGGCGGGAGGAAGGGGTTGGCACGCAATATTTTGGGAATGGTGTTTTCCACGATGCGTCCGCCATTCGCGGCAACGATCGCCTCGACTGCGGCCATATCGGCATCGACAGCGGCTTGAGATCGGCCTTCGCAGATCAGATGGATCGAAAAGGCGCAATCATCAAGGAAGGAACGACCGGCAGCGACCACCTTTGCCCCCTCCTTCAATCCTTTCCAGAACCCGCCTTGCGACTTGACCATATTGACCAGCGATTTCGTATCGGAAACCAGACTGTCGCGCTTCATCCGTTGCGCTTGCAGGAATGGATCGAACCCGAAGGCTTCGGATGCCAGTCCGCGCCGTCCGATCTCGCTCATCGCGGCGCAATATTGCTTGGGTGCATCGAAGGCGAAGCTGCCATAAGCGAAAGCTTCGCCATCATGGATCAGGGGCAGGGTAATCGTTGCTTTTACCCCAAATGCGCCGGCATCTGCGCCGAAAAGGCCCGTCAGGTCGGGGCCAAAGGGACGTAAAAAATCGCTTCCGGTTTTGACGATCGAACCGTTAGCGAGTACGATTTCAGCGCAGATGATGTTCGGGGCGATCGTGCCGTCGCGTCCGCCCCAGAACAAACCGTTCTGGCTCATTCCGCCTCCGATGCTGGCATAGAGGCCCGAAAGCGTGCCCCATAGAGGCGTGCGCAATCCCTTGGGACGGAGCGCTTCGTAAAGCGCATGCCAGGTGCAGCCCGCTTCGACGGTAGCCGTCATATCGACCATATTGATATCGAGAATGCGCTGCATCCGCCCCATATCGACAATCAGAGCACCTGCCTCAGGAGCAACATAGCCGCTCGTATAGCTCATCCCGCCACCGCGCGGTACGATCGCGATTCCGGCTGCGGTCGCTAGGCCGATGCCATGGGCCAGTTCTTCCTTGTTTCCCGGCCGGAACACCGCAATCGGCGCAGGACCTTTGGTGAAGATATCCTGTGCATAAAGCGCACATTGCGCCGGATCGGTGATCAACGCCTCGGTTGCAATGCCGTTCAACGGGTGATCGGTTCGAAGCTGCGTTGCCATGTTTCAAGCCTTTTGCTGATCGGGATAGCGCCCAAGCGCCAACAACATTGCCCCCCCAATCACGAACATCGCTGCTGCCGCCATCAGCATGCCGTCATAGCTGCCCGTGTTTACACGAACCGTACCGTAAATGACCGGCGAGATTGCCGACATCAGTCCGAAAGGCATGTACAGCATACCGTATATCCGCCCGAAATGCGCCATGCCGAAATAGCGTGCAGCCAAGAATGCAATGAGGTCGCTTTCCGCACCCGCCGCAAAACCCAAGAAAAAAGCGGCGGTGGAGATGGCGGGCATTGCACTATCGGTACCAAGCAATAGATAGCATGCGACCGCGGGCAAGCACAGCACGGGAAAGGCAATTGCCGGGCCCCAGACCTTGTCAAGCATGTAGCCAACACCAATACGGCCGCAAAGCAGGCCGATGCCAACAATCCCCATGATTCTGGCGGCAGTGTCCCGATCAATGCCATGATCGCCGACGATTGCGGGTAAGTGGATATGGGCGCCGCCATAGGCGCTGGCGATCAAAAAGATCGAGAACCATAACACCCAGAACTGGCGGGTCCTTACCGCCTGCTTGAAAGTCATCCCCGCCAGCTCGCCAGTCATGGTAGAAAGCGCGGCAGGCCGTTCGTCGGCGCGAGGTTCGCGAAAAAAGGCGATCGTCGCTGGTAAGGCAATCAGCAGCGGCAGCAATGCCACAATCGGAAACATCGCCCGCCAACCGAAATTATCACTACTCCAAACGGCAAGGCTTGGAACGATAAAGGCAGCCGCACTCGTACCGACCAACATTATGCCCAATGCCAGTCCGCGCTGTCGTACGAACCACAGGCTTAGGCCTCTGCTCCATGTGACCGGAGTGGATCCGATACCGATCATACCCACGAGCAGCCAAAGAAAATAAAAGCCAATCAAGGTGGGCGGGGTAAAATAAAGCGAGGAAAAGGCAAGAATGAAGCCGACGAGCGACCAGATACCCACTTTACGCACGCCATAACGATCCGCTAGCCAGCCGAAAAAAGGGGCAAGCAGCGATGCCGTAATGCCGAATACCGTTATACCGATGCTAACCTGTTGGACGTTCCAACCATATTCGGCCTCAAGCGGCGTGAACAGGAAGCCCAGAACATTGAAAGGGAGGGGCGATGCACCGCACATCGTGCCCAAAAAACCGGCAAGCAAAACTTTCCAGCCGAGTTTAAATTCCGATTGCTGCGCGTTCAGAGCCTCTACACTTTTTGATGCTATCATATGAGGTTAAAGCTTTCGCGCTATAATGGGCAAAAAACGGGATCTTTCGACCCCGTCCAATTTACATATCAGAATTTATATTTTGCCCTAACTGTCCATTCCATCGGTCGATTTAAATAGGAGTAATTGGCCAATGTCGATTGTACGAAACTTTCGTTGAAGCAATTGGTACAATCGACTGAAAGCGACCATTTGTTATCGGGGCCTTTGAGTGCGAGGCCGGCGTTCACCAACCAAGCCGCCTCGCTGAAGGATCCGACAATGAACCGACCATTGTTCAGATTTGCGGGAAAAGTGCCATTTGTCCCGGTTACCGAACCGCTGTAGATCGTAAGATTGCTGGTACCGGTTTCCTGATCCGATCGATAGGTGGCGTTAACCGACGGAACGATCGCCAAGTCATTGCCGATTTCTGCGCGATAACTTCCTCCGATGGCCAACGACCATTTAGGTGTACGCACTGGGGTCGAGATATTGCCTTGCGGATTGACAATTCCCTGTCCGCAAGATGCTGTTCCCGGACCTCCTGCGATATTCCCTGCAGCAAGAGCTGCACGACATTGAGCCTGTAGGCCCGCTGAAGTCGGAATTCCATAAATGTCGATAAGAGGAGCGCCATTTGGGATGATATAGCGGTCATCTTGATAACCGACGTTGGCGTATAGATTCAGGCCATCGACTGGTTGAAAGCTCAGTTCCGCTTCGATCCCCTTGTTCCTGTAGTCGGCAAAATTCTGGGTAATGAATACCGGAGCACCGACCGGGGGAAGGAAAGCCGAAGGCGTTTGTAGATTTTTCACATCCATCCAGAAAAACGTCACATTTGCCCGAACCCGGCGATCGAAGAGATCGGACTTAATGCCGGCTTCATAAGACCAGACCTTTTCCGGCGCGAAAGGCGTCAGTAAGGTAGCTGAGGTTGCCCGTGCATTCCACCCGCCCGATTTGAACCCGCGCGTTGCCGAAGCAAAAAGCAGGACGTCTTCGTTGGGTTTGAAGTTGATCGCAAAACGCGGCGTCCATAATTTTGCGGTTTGCGAGCGAGGAATGGCTCGTCCGCTTGGAGAGACAAGCAAGCTATTGTCAAGACATGTGGCCTCAATGCTGCCATCGTTGCAGGAAGCCCGATTATCTGCGATACTGAAAGTCTTCTTTTCATCAGTGTAACGAATACCCGCCGTCAGTTTGATCTGCTCTGTAATGTTGAAATCCGCTTGAGCATAGCCTGCAAGTGCTGTCGTTTTATTCCGAAGGATGCGATCTCCGAGCAACAATGAAAACCCGCCCGGCACAACCGTAAACGGAGGGAAGGGCAATGCGTTTAGCGAAAATATATCGGCAAAATCGGTGCGGTTGCGCTCATCCAGATAATAACCACCGGCTACGAAATCCACAAAACCATCGCCAAAACTTCCTGCAATTTTGATTTCCTGTGAAAACTGCTCGTGCTGGCCATCGTTTAAGATGGTAAATCCGCCGCGTGTAAATCCGCGAACTACGGGATTTGGTGTGCTTATGCTTGGAGCGCCTCGACCATCAAAGAAGTCGAGCGCGAATTTTTGGCTCACATTGACATAGCCTGTAATGAGGCTGAGCGTTATGTCGCTTGAAAGGTCTATATCGAGATTGGAGGTAATAAGGTCGGTTGCAGAACGGTTCCCTTGCAGATAATTCGCCTTTTCTCCGCGTATTACCAAAGGCGCATAAGTTGACGTTGATACCGTATTGCCAACCTGAAGGCCTGTTGTTGCAAACCGGCCCTTGCAATCATCGGAATCGGCTGGATTACAATCAAAATTCAGGATGTTTTCGCCATTGGCTTCAAGATGCGCATAAGCTGCTTTCCAGCGAGCGCCGCCAAGATCGCCTGACAAGCCAAGCCGAACCCCCCAGCCATCATCGTCGTTCATACGCTGGCCTGTCGTGACGTTTTTCACATATCCGTCATCGTTCTGCCAATAGCCACTAATTTTCGCCCCAAAACTGGGAGCCAGCGGGATATCAACCGATGCACGGGCAATCTTGCGATCGTAGCGGCCATAACCGATCTCCGCATAGCCGCCGAAATCAGGGCCAGGTTCCCGCATGACCACGCTTACGGCACCGCCGGTTGTATTACGTCCGAATAGCGTACCCTGGGGTCCACGCAAAACCTCTATGCGTTCGACATCGAACAGAGAAAGATTGTTCGCATTCTGGCGACTGAGATAGATATCATCTACATAAGTGCCCACCGGAGGATCAAAGGTCGCGATGGTCTCGGTATTGCCCAATCCTCTCAAAAAATAGGCATTAGCCGAGCCTATTCCGGTATTGTTCTGGGCTGTCATATTGGGAATAAACTGACCCAGCTGCAAAGCATTCGAAACACCCTGAGCCTCAAGCTGTTCAGACGAAAAAGCCGAAATCGCGATGGGTACATCTTGAACATTTTCATTGCGGCGCTGCGCGGTAACGACGATTTCCTCGATCCCGCCCTGTTCGGCAGCATCATCGCCAGCGTCTTGAGCAAAGCTTGGAAAAGCAGTGATCATTACGGCAACCGCCGTTCCGCTTTTCAACATAGTGCGTAACATTCACATCCTCCTCTGAAAAACTTAATCTTGCTCAACCCCGCAATTTATGATTTGTCCGGACAACTTTGATGGATTCGATGCGTCTGTCAAGCATGTAAAAATACGGGGGTGCCATGGTTCTAGCCGATTATGCCTATCCGACGCTAGTGTATGTTCATCTGCTTCTGTTCGTGTTGTGGCTGGGTGCCGACGTCGGAGTGTTCTTGCTCGGCCAGCATTTTCGCAAGCGTCATGTCTATTCTCTCGACCAACGTATTGCACTGCTGAAACTGCTTGTGATCGTCGATCTGACGCCGCGTACCGCCTGGGCGCTCATGGTGCCGCTTTCGTTGACCGTCAGTTCTATGGGCGGCTGGTGGGAGGTTCCCGCTTTGCTGGTCTGGGGATCTTGGGCAGTGGCCGCTTTTTGGCTTTGGCTCGTCTTCGATGCGCATGCGCACGACATGACCCCACGGGCCGCACGCGATCGGCGGTGGGAAGGTTGGCTGCGTTATCTGTTGTGCGCTGCCTATTTATGGCTGGGGCTGCAGTCGGTGCTGACCGGTAACCCGATCGCCCCTGGATGGCTGGCATGGAAGGCGCTGCTCTTTGGACTGATCTTTGCTGCAGCGATCATGATCGATGTGACGTTCAAGCCCGTAGGTGCGCAGCTTGGCCGCTTGCTCTCCGAGGGATCATCCGACGAAACCGAAATTCCGCTTTTGCAGACAATGAATCGTACGCGGCTGTGGGTCTGGTGCGTCTACGCACTACTGGTTGCCACCTCTTGGCTCGGCGTAGTGAAACCTACATGAAACAAAAAAGGCTTGACTAAAGTTGTCCGGACAACTTTACAGAAAGTCGTGATCGCAATGCAATCCATACTCTTCGTTCCCGGCAATCGGCCGGAGCGTTTCGCTAAAGCGTTGGCAAGCGGGGCGGATTGCGTATGCATCGATCTGGAAGATGCGGTTCCCGCTGCCAATAAGGCGAGTGCAAGGGATGCAGCGCTTGCCGCCATTACCGATGATGCGCGTCTGGCGCTTCGGATCAACGCCGTCTCAACCCGTGCCGGACTAGCCGATATTCTTGCCCTTACCGAGACTGGAAAGCGACCGTCGCTGCTGTTCCTGCCAATGGTCGAAGCCGCTGCCGAGGTCGCAATCGTACGTTCGCTGCTTGCCGATGCGGACATAGGTTTCGTACCGCTGATTGAAACCGTCGCAGGGCTGCGCAACGCCGATGCGATCGCGGCGGAGCCTAATGTAGCATCGATCATGCTGGGTGGGGCGGATTTTTCGGCACAGCTCGGCGTCACGCTAAGTTGGGAACCCTTGTTATTTGCGCGAAGTCAATTGGTGATGGCGGCGGCCGGCGCGGGGAAATCGGTAATCGATGTGCCGTATATCCATCTCGATGACGAAGCCGGGCTGATCGAAGAGGCGCAGAAAGCAAAGGCGCTTGGTTTTTCGGCAAAGGCTGCAATTCATCCTGCACAGATTGCACCAATCCATTCGGTTTTCCGTCCGATTGCCAGCGAAATTGCCGAAGCCAAGGAAGCAGAGGATGCTTTTGCCTCGGCAAATGGTGCCGCGGTGCGTTTCAGAGGCCGGATGCTCGAAGCGCCCGTGATGGCACGCTATCGACAGATACTTTCTTTGAAGGACAGGATAGATGCGTGAAGCCGTGAAGGAAGTCGCACCAGGGCGTTTCCGTGAAGTACAAGGTCGTTTTTTTGAAGATTTCGAAGTTGGCCATATTTATGAACACCGCCCTGGACGGACTATCACCGATGCCGACAACGTCTGGTTCACGCTTCTGACGATGAATACCCACCCGGCGCATTTCGACTATGAATTTTCGAAGAAGACCGAATTTGGCAAGCCTCTTGTCGTCAGCCCGCTGACGATTGCGCTGATGACAGGCATGAGCGTTTCAGACACCAGCGGCAAGGCGATCGCCAATCTTGGTTGGGACGAAGTACGGATGGTGCATCCACTGTTCGTTGGCGATACACTCTATTGCGAGAGCGAAGTGCTTGAAAAACGCGAAAGCAAGAGCCGACCCGATCAGGGAATCGTCACCTTCAAGACGATCGGCAAAAATCAGGAAGGGATCATTGTGAGCCATTACAAGCGCACCGTGCTTGTATGGAAGAAGGGTTGCGGCCCGGTAGATGATTAAGGAGCTCCGATATGGCAACCGCCCCCAATCTTAGTTCGGCGCCAATGAGCGCCGATGAAGAAACAGCATTGCTCGACGCGATTCAGAAATGGATCGACAGGGAGGTCGCGCCCAATGTGCAGAAATATGATCATGACGATATCTGGCCGGAAGAGATCGTCCAGCAGATGACCGAGATGGGCTTGTTCGGAGCTACTATCGGCCAGCAATATGGTGGGCTGGGTCTTTCTGCGGTAACATATGCGAAGATCGTTGCGCTGATATCGTCCTATTGGATGGCCATTACCGGCATCTTCAATTCCCACCTAATTATGGCCTGTGCAGTCGAACGTTTTGGAACGCCAGCACAAAAAGCGAAATGGCTGCCCAAATTCGCGAGCGGTGAGATTCGCGGCGGTCTGGCGCTTACAGAACCAAATGCAGGCACCGATCTTCAAGCGATCCGCACTGTCGCGGAAAGAGACGGCGACGATTATGTGATCAATGGAACCAAGACCTGGATTTCCAATGGGATCAACGGCAGCTGTTTCGCGCTGCTGGCAAAGACCGATTCCAAGGCGGAGCCGCGCTACAAAGGGATGAGCTTTTTTATCGCGCCCAAACAGGAAGGCTTCACTACGGGAAAGAAATTCAAAAAACTGGGCTATAACTGCATTGATAGCGCCGAATTGATCTTCGACAATTATCGCATCCCGGCCGAAAATCTGATTGGCGGTGTCGAAGGGCAAGGCTTCTTTCAGGCCACCGGAGGGCTCGAACTTGGGCGTATCAACGTTGCTGCGCGCGGCGTCGGGCTTTCGGAAGGGGCCTTGCGGATGGCAACCGAATATGCGCAGCTTCGCCAGACGATGGGCAAGCCGATCAGCGAGCACCAAGCAATCCAGCTTTATCTCGGTGAAATGGTTACGCGTGCTCGCGCGGCGCGCTTGCTCACTTTCGATGCAGCCGAAGCTTACGACCGCGGCGAACGCTGTGACATGCAGGCGGGCATGGCAAAATATTTCGCCTCCGAAGCCGCCGTCGAAAATAGCCAGACCGCGATGCGTATATTCGGCGGTTACAGCTATTCGAAGGAATATGACATCGAACGGTTGTACCGGGATTCGATGCTGATGTGCATCGGCGAGGGGACCAACGAGATGCAGCGCATGATTATTTCCAAACAATGGATTGCCAGGAACAAGATTTGAGCGTTCGCCTCCCCTTAAAAGGCTTTCGCATCATCAGCGCGGAACAATATGGTGCCGGTCCTTACGGCACGCTCTTTCTGGCGCAGATGGGGGCGGAGGTTATCAAGATCGAGCCGCCAAAAGGCGGGGATACCGCGCGCAGCGTTGGTCCGCATTTCTTACGTGAGGGCGAAAGCCTGTATTTCCAGACCTTTAATCTAAATAAGCGTTCGTTGACTTTGGACTTGATGACAGAGCAAGGCCAAGAGGTGCTGCACCGACTGGTGAAAGACGCGCATGTCGTCGCCAACAATCTGCGTGGTGACGTTCCTGCAAAAGCGGGGCTGACCTACGAACAGCTGAAGATTGTCAATCCAGCTATAGTCTGTGCTCATGCCTCTGCCTATGGTCGCGATAACGACCGCGCGAAATGGCCGGGGTATGACTATCTGATGCAGGCCGAGGCTGGGTTCTGCGCATTGACTGGCGAACCGGATGGTCCTCCCGCGCGCATGGGGCTGTCGATGGTCGATTTTGCCACCGGTACGCAAATGGCGGTTGGCTTGCTTGCAGCTTTGCTCGATGCACAACGGACGGGCGTCGGCTGCGATATCGACGTCGATCTGTTGTCGAGCGCGCTGCATCAAATGACCTATCCCGCGATCTGGTATATGAACGAGGGCGACGTGACCCAGCGGGTAGAACGATCGGCGCATCCCTCGGCTACCCCCAGCCAGATGTTCCGCGCCGCCGATGGGTGGATGTTCGTGATGGCACAGATCCCGAAATTCTGGCCAATTCTCTGCGAACGGATTGGTTATCGCGAATTGATCGACGACGCGCGCTTCGCGAATTCCAAGGCGCGATTGGCGAACCGATCCGTTTTGACCGAAATTCTAGATGCGATCTTTGTATCCCAGCCGATGACGCATTGGCAGAAGGTTTTGCAAGGCCATGTGCCGGTTGCGCCAGTGTATAGTCTCGATCAAGCACTCGATAATCCATGGCTCGATATCATTGGCATGCGGCAGGTGGTGGAACAGCCAGACAAGGGCCAGATGCATGTGCTCGCCAGCCCGATCCGCAT
>JBOFLS010000084.1:0-3011 GCA_051657985.1 Sphingorhabdus sp.
ATGCTTGGCGATCTGCAGCTGCATGATCTGGCTGGTACCTTCATAGATGCGCAGGATGCGGGCATCGCGGAAAAAGCGTTCGGCGGGATATTCGGCAAGATAACCCGCACCCCCGTAAATCTGCACGCAACGATCCGCCACCCGCCCGCAGGTTTCGGTGGCGAACAGCTTGGCAGCGGCGGCCTTGCGCAGGATGACTTCGCCCCGGTCGGCGCGCACGCAGGCATCGGCGATCATGCATTCGGCAGCGTAGAGCTCCGCCTCGCTATCGGCGAGCATCGCCTGGATCAATTGGAAATTGGCGATCGCCTCGCCAAAGGCCTTGCGTTCGGTGGCGTAGCGGATTGCAGTATCGAGAATACGTCTGCCCATGCCGACGCCCATCGCCGCGACCGACAACCGGCCATTGTCCAGGCTCTGCATCGCGATCTGAAAACCCCGCCCTTCCTCGCCGCCGACCAGCGCGTCGCCGGGGATCTGGACATCCTCCATAATGACATCCGCGATATGCGCGCCTTGCTGGCCCATCTTCTTGTCAGGGCTACCGATACTGATTCCGGCGGTTTCCATGTCGACGATGAAGCAGGAGACATGCGCATTTTTCGGCAGCGCCTCTTTCGAGGTGCGCGCCATGATCAGCCCGATCTTCGCCTGGGGCGCGTTGGTGATGTAGCGCTTGGTGCCATTGAGCACATAGCCATTGCCCGAGCGCGCGGCAAAGGTCTGCATCGCGGCGCTATCCGATCCGCTGCCGGGTTCGGTGAGGCCGAAACAGGCGATCTCGCCGGCGGCAATGCGCGGCAGCCATTCGGCTTTTTGCTCGGCCGTGCCGAAATTCTTGATCGCGCTTCCCGTCATCCCGACATTGATCGACATGGTCGAACGGTAGGCAGGCGCTGCATAGCTCAGCTGCTTTACGGTTTCGATATACTGGCTGATATTCATCCCCGCACCGCCGAACTCCTCGGGAATGGTGATGCCAAACAGCCCCATATCGCGCATTTCCTGTATTATCTCGCCGGGAATGCGGTCTTTAGCAATTACGTCTTCTTCAGCAGGTATAAGCCGTTCGCGCACATAGCGCCGCAACTGTCCTATGAAGGCGTCGAAGATTTCACCATCCATGCCCGAATTTTGCATCGGCTATTCCTTATTCATGCTTGATCGATGACGTGATTTAGGACGTCCGGACCCTAACTGCGTAGTTAATAGACGTATTTGCAGCAAGCATGATGTTGCCAATTGGCTATGTTAGGGCCTGAACCTCAAGATGCCGACCCAGGGTCCGGACCCTAGTAATTTTACCGTGTGGCCGTCTCGCAACAGTATTGCAGAAATCGTTTGCGTTGTATCAGAAATGATGCGCGCATCGTACAATTTATGGCATGTTCTGCCTCAACTATAAAAACATAGGTGAGATTTTATGAAGCCAGTCCATCGTTCCGTTCTTTTTGCCACCGTATCGTTTTCGACGATGATTGCAGTCCCTGCCATTGCCCAAGACAACGGCAATGAAGGTGCAGAAGCCGCCCAGGAAACGATCATCGTCACCGGTACACGCCGTAACGATCGTACCGTCGCCGATAGTCCCGTACCCGTCGATGTAATCGCAGCGGACGATTTGGCGCAATCGGGTTTTACCGAGACCAACCGTTTGCTCAACGAACAGGTCCCCAGCTTCAATTTTCCTCAGCCTTCGATCACCGATGGCACCGATGTCGTCCGCCCGGCCACGCTGCGCGGCTTGGGCCCCGACCAAACATTGGTACTGATCAACGGCAAGCGCCGGCACACGGCATCGCTGCTTAACATCAACGGTTCGGTCGGACGTGGAACTTCGGCGGTCGACATCAATCTGATTCCTTCAATCGCGCTCAGCCGGGTTGAAGTGTTACGCGATGGCGCGGCTGCGCAATATGGTTCGGATGCAATTGCCGGCGTTATCAATTTCCAGCTTCGCGACCGGGCCGAGGGCGGGCGTATCACCGCAACCTATGGCCAATATGAAACCAGCTTGCGCGGCGTTCCACGTGTTACCGGATTGCAGCTTGGGGCTACGGGTCAACCTATCGTCGCAGCCGACGGAACCTATGCAACGACAGACAGTGGCAAGAACCGGAAGGCATCGGACGGCAAGACCTTGACCATAGCCGGAGTGGTCGGTCTGCCTTTGGGCGATGACGGTTTCATCAATTTTGCGGGTGAATATCAGGATCGCGGGCGCACCAATCGCGCCGGATACGATCCACGTCGCCAATATGCGCTTGTCGGCGGTCTTGTCGATCCGCGTGAACTGACCTTTGATCGGTTGAGCCATATTTACGGCGATGCCGCGACCAAGGATCTGAAGTTCATGATGAACTCCAGCGTGCCTTTAACCGATGGCATCGAACTCTACAGCTTCGCCACTTACGGCTACCGGGATGGGCAAAGCGCGGGTTTCTATCGTATCGCCAGCGATGCACGCAACGTCATCGCGCTTTATCCGGATGGCTTTCTTCCACAGATCAACACCGATCTGAACGACTATGCCGGTACGGTCGGACTGAAAGGCGAAATGGGCGGTTGGCGCTGGGATCTGTCGGGTCAGTACGGGGTCAACACGTTCGATTTCAAAATTACCAATTCTTTGAACCGCTCCTTCGGCATCGAATCGCCGCGCGCATTTGATTCGGGCGGTCTTCGTTATTCGCAGACGCTGTTCAACCTCGATATCAGCCGCGAATTGGAATTGGGTTTTGCCCAAAGCTTCACGCTGGCAGGCGGTCTGGAATATCGCCGTGAAACCTTCGACATCAGACCCGGCGAGTTTTTGAGCTATGCCAATGGCCCGGCCGGAGGCGCCCCCGGTGCTCAGGTGTTCCCGGGTTTTCGCCCGACCATTGGGGGGCAGCGGGTCGACCAGCAACAGGACCGGCGCAATCTTTCGGCTTATGTCGAGCTTGATGCCGATATCAGCGACGCTTTCAGCATCCAGGCGGCCGGACGCTTCGAAGACTATTCGGATTTCG
>JBOFLS010000085.1:0-6126 GCA_051657985.1 Sphingorhabdus sp.
GCAAAGGCGATCGCCCTGTCGATCAAGCGCGGGCTTGCGGAAAATCTTGGCCCCTGGGTGCGCTGTTCGATCGGGATTGCCGGCAACCGCTATCTGGCCAAGGTGGCGACCGATCTGGAAAAGCCCGACGGCTTGACGATCCTAATGCCCGAAGATGTCGAACACCGCCTGACGACCCTGTCGCTACGCGACCTGCCTGGGATCGGGGCGAATATGGAACGGCGTCTGCAACGCTATGGCCTGCATTCGGTCGCCGATATCTTCGCACTTGATCGCCGTTTCATGCGCCATGTCTGGGGCAGCGTCTGGGGGGAACGCATGTGGTATCTGCTGCGCGGATACGACCTTCCCGAACTGGAAACCAGACGCGGCAGCATCGGGCACAGCCATGTGCTGGGCCCCGAATTGCGCCCCGCGCATCAGGCGATCGCCGTCGCCCGTCGCCTGACCCTGAAAGCCTGTAGCCGGCTACGGCGCATGCAATATCACGCAACGCTGTTCGGCTTTGCTGCACGGATGGAGGATGGCCGCCGTTTCCGCAGCGAGGGCAAATGCCTTCCGGCGCAGGACAGCAAGACCTTCCTCGATATGCTGCTCTGTTTTTGGGATCATCATCTTGCCAGGGCACCGGATATACAGGTGAAGAAAATATCGGTGGTGCTTTACGGGCTGGTCGCGGATGCGAATGTGCAGCCCGATTTGTTCGAAGCGCTCAAGGCCTCTGCACTTCACAAAGGCCCCGACGTCGAAAGATGGAACCGTTTGTCGCACGCGCTCGACAGGATCAATCACCGTTTCGGCCGCGACAGCGCGCTGATCGGTATATTGCCCTCACAGGGGAAAAGTTTTTCGGGCACCAAGATCGCCTTCACCCGTATTCCGGATCGCGAAGAGTTTCTGGAATGAGCGGGTATTGGCAACCGGGTAGTGGTTCCATCCAAAATGACGCGACCGTCCGACCAGGAGTGGCCCCTAAAGATGCTGAAACTGCCAACGGCTGCAATGTTGGGGGGGCGGAAAGGCCGGTTTTAGTTAACTAAAAGGCTGTAGCGGACGTTCACGGATCAACCCTCCCAGCGCCGCACACGAAGTCGCAATTACGATTATTAATGACATTATCGATGAAACGTCCGTTGAACTTGTCGCCACATCTTGCTTTAAAGCAGAGAATGAAACGGGGGTGTAGAAATGGTTAGTGCGATTGGCCTACGGGGATATCTGATTACAGCACATAAGAAGGGCGACCGTGCGCTGATCCCATTCAGCGCAAACGAGTTCAACGTTGCCCCGCCGCAATTTTTTACGAACTTCGTGGCAGGTCACGCCGCCGTCGTCCAGAACGCGGAGAAAGAGCGTAGCTGGTACTTCGAAGAGCATGAAAGCGATGGAGTAGGGAACAGCAAGGGCTACACGCACTACGGCACATTCGGATTTGAAAGCAACTTCGTTGATAGCAAGACGAAGGAGAAGAATTATCGCCGCAAGGTCGATGACATCGAAGAAATTCCACTGTTCTACGAACTGTGGTGGCCCGAAAAGAAGCATTTTTGCTTTGCCGCGTTTCAGTCGTTCCAAGGCCGGTCATGCATCGGACTTGTCATGGACCAAGCCCAAGAAGCGTTCGCTGCACTTAATCCTGGTTATATACTGAAATATCAAAAGTTGTTGCCGAGCGAGGGTAGCAGCCTATATAGTAAGGCACCAGTTAAAAGGCTTCGTCTAATTAAACGCAACGCGCCGCAAGACGTGACCGACCGCTATCTTGGCAAGCGAGTGCCGGACAAAGTCAACTTTGAAGTGCGGCTTTCCACGAACCGCAATAAGGTGCTTGGATCGTTTGGCGAAATCACTGGCGCACTGAAGAAAAGCGACGCTGGTCTGGTTTTACACGACGGCATCGAATTTACAGAAGCTTTCGCCGATGTAAAGATTGGCGGCAAGTATCGTCCCGTAGGCGTATTTGGTAGCGACACAAATGCTGGCGTAATCGATATTACCGAAGACATTGTTCGTGGTGATGACGGCCATCCGACATTTGAATCCTTGACCGAGCAATGCGACAAGATACTATCAGATTTCTTCGATGTTCTGACGAATAAGAAACAATGAAGATCAACGTTGCATCTATCGTTCGGGATCACATCGATACCTTATATGACAGTCGAAGCAATGGCGCTTCGCTGTTCGACTTCGCCTTGTTCTACGGATTTCCGATCATCGCGGCAGGCGTTTCATATTACGTCGGTTTGCGCCTAAGGGCTGACGTATACAATATTTCGATCACGTTCTTCGGTATCTTCATCGCGTTGATATTGAATATTCAAGTGGCAATGTTTTCAATCTTTCAGCGAAAGTGGGAAGTTCCGTCCGACAAGCGCATTGCAAGTTCGATGGCTAATACGCTGGCAGATCGGAAGAAGTTGCTAATCGAGTTGAACGCTAATCTTTCCTATCTCATTCTCGTTTGCTGCGTCGCCTTAGTGCTGTCGCTGCTATCGTTTATCAAAGCCTACGATAACGGGGTAGTCCCGGCAGTGATGTTGTTCCTATACGCCCATTTCCTGCTGACGCTGTTGATGATCGTCAAACGTGCCCACGCTCTATTCCACAAGGAATATCGTGACAGTCCCAGCTGAGAAGATAGCGGATCTATCCTCCGCCTTTATCTAATTGTCTGCTTTGGCGATGCGCTGTTCGGATGGCTGCCCTTGATAATAGGCCGGGAAGTCGAAGTTGAACGAAAGGCTCGTTTCGACAAACCCTCTAGAGCCGTGCAACGCCGAAAACTGGTCGAATGTGACCTCTGGTCATTGTCCGGAATCGTAGATCACTCCTGCTTGGACGGCTGAGTCAATTTGGCTGGAACCACTGACCGGGAACCATAATTCGGGTAGACCGTTTCAGGGCCATGGCAAAACCGGATCACAGCGAAACCTACAAGGCCTTCAAAGAGGTCGTGAATATGACGCCCGCCGCGCTTGAAAAGTGGCTCGAGACGGAAGAATCCAAAGAGGTCGGCTGGAAGGGTGCCGACGGCAAGGGATCGGAGGAAAGCGTCGGGCACAAATCGGGCAAGCGCATCATCGAGATCAAGAACAAGAAAAAGGCCGATCTGGTCGATGACGATTACGCGCATATGGCGAAGGTCGTCAGCTATGTGCGGCGGCATAAAGCACAAGGGCCGAAAAAGGATATCGAGCATTCGCGCTGGCGCTACAGTTTGATGAACTGGGGGCACGACCCGCTCAAAAAATAAGATTTCGCTGTTCTAATTCCAGCAAATTTGTCATCATCCTTATCAAGACGATTTTGGAGGATGGAATCTTGCAGGGAACTATCAACTTCCGCCGAAAGATGCGCCGGTTCGGGCTGGGCGCCCTTGCGGTTTCTTTTATATCTGCAGCTGCTGCGCAAGCCCAGAACACCGTTATTACCGGTGCCCGCATGCTTGACGTTCTTACCGGCAAGATGGTCGATAACCCCGCGATTTTCGTCAATGCCAATGGCCGCATCACCAGCATTGCCGATGCCCGCACCGTGCGCTGGGGCAGCGATGTGACGCATATCGACCTGGGTAATCGAACCTTGCTGCCCGGCCTGATCGACATGCACGTCCATCTCGATAGCCCTGCCGATATCGGCGGCTATCGCGGGCTGGAATTTACCGACAGTTTCTGGGGAATGACGGCTGTGGCCAATGCACGGGCGATGCTCGATGCCGGCTTTACCACCGTGCGCAATGTGGGGGCTGCCAACCGCAACGATATCGGCCTCAAACAGGCAATCGATAACGGCTATGCTGTGGGTCCGCGGATCGTTCCGGCCGGGCACGCGCTGGGTGCGACCGGCGGACATTGCGACTCGACCTTTCTGCCGCCCAGTCTGGAAAAACCGCAAGAGGGTGTCGCAGACGGCGAGGAGGGCCTGCGCTATCAGGTTCGCCGTCAGCGCAAATATGGTGCGGAGGTTATCAAGGTTTGCGCAACGGGCGGCGTCTTTTCGCGCAACACCGAACCCGGGCAGCAGCAGCTTGCCGAAAACGAACTGCGCGCGATTGCCGACGAGGCGCATCAATGGGGCCTGCGCGTGGCGGCGCATGCGCATGGCGCTTCGGGCATCAAAGCCGCGATCAAGGCGGGGATCGATACGATCGAGCATGCCTCGCTCGTCGATGACGAAGGCATAAAGCTGGCGGCATCGCGTGCGCAGCCGGTGTGGTTTTCGATGGATATCTTCAACACCGATTACACGCAGGCCGAAGGGGCTAAAAATGGCGTTCTCGAAGATAATCTGAGGAAGGACCGCGAAGTCGCTCAAATACAACGCGATAATTTTCGCAAAGCGCACAGGGCAGGGGTGAAAATGGTTTTCGGTTCCGACGCGGGCGTCATGCCGCATGGGACCGCCGGCGGGCAGTTTAAGTATATGGTGCAATATGGCATGACCCCGCTGGAAGCGATCCAGGCCGCGACGCGCAATGGTGCGCAGGCCTTGGGACGGGAAAAGGATATAGGTGCCATCGCGGTCGGCCGCCTTGCCGATATTATTGCCGTCGATGGCGATCCTTTGAACGACGTCAGAGAGCTTGAGTCCGTCGATGCAGTTGTAAAAGGTGGTAAACGCATTCGTTGATCCAGACCATTTGATCGTTGCGGCTTCGGTAAGAAAAGCGTAAATTGGAGATATTGGGATAACCAAAGGTTCGCAAGAAACGGGGAGCGACATTATATGATAACAGGTTTGGCGCTTGCCATGGCGCTTAACATGGCGGCTGCGAAATCCGATCCGATGAACGATGCACGCAAAGCATTTAACAACTGCCTCATCCGTGAACATAACGAAGCGGTCAAAGGCAAGAAAGCGGCATCGGAATTTAACGATGCCGTTCAGAACGCATGCCCGACCGAACGCAAGGCCTATTCCGACATGCTGATCAAGTCGGAACGCGGCTTTGGTTCCTCACAAAAGGATGCGGAAAGCTACGCCCGCGAAGAAGTTCAAATGATGGTTGATGGTGTGACGAGCGCATTCGGCGAGAACCGCGACAATGGCGGACAGCTCGCTGAGGAAAAATAAGCGATGCGCTTGTTATGACGATCGCACGCTATCAACGGCCTTCGACATTGACAGTATAAGTTTCGTCACCGCTAACCTCGAGTTCGGCCATCCAACCGGGATGCGCATTGACACGAACCGTCGCAACGGTAACCGATCTACCGGGCATAAGCTGCACTCGTCCCGATGTGGTCGATGTCGATCCCCCGCTTACCGTCATGCGGTATCGCAGATTTCGCTTGATATTGCTGTTGCCAATGACAGTCAGCTTATGCATACCCTGATCGACTGACACATCGAGTTTGAGGCTCTGTGTCGTACCCGCCGGGGAATCAATAGTCATCGCCATTAACGCAATGATGGGTATGGTGGCCAAAATCCGCATCAGAGACGATTGCATCATCTTCCATCATCCTTTTCCCGGTGGTAAAATAACAAAGCTGTCGGACGATTTTTGTGCAGGTTCGGAATGACCCGAAGAATCAGGCTCGACACCGGTTGCAAGAATGTTGCCGGCGGCAGGATTGGTAGCCAAAAACTCGGCCAGCTTGTCCGGTCCGATTTCACGAGCAATAAGGTCGGGCGTTGGCGTTTGGCCGCGTTCACGAATGAGGCTCCAGGCAGCCAGCACTTCGGAAGTCAATGTACGCTCTGGAGCGGCCGTTCGACCCAGTTGGCCTTCGTCTCCATCGCTTGCGGGTTCCAATGTCTCGGGTAGTTGATCTACGCCCACGCCCTGTTTGCGCTGTGTCGGCAGGATGATTTGTTTTGTTTCTGTAGCATCCGTTGGCGCGGATATTTGATCGACACCAATATTGTCGGAAGATTGCGCCGCGAAAATAGCAGCAGCACCAAAAAAACCGATAGCGGTTGCCACAAAATAGCCGGATCGGATTGCTGCCTTACAAGGCATCATCACCCTCCATTTGACTGAGTAACAACGATCTGCGCCCCGCCTTCTTGGGTCAGAACAAATCCAAGCCCTGTACCGTTTTGAGTAACCTGCGCAGAATTGGCATCGCCATTTTGCGTCAAATCGATAGTATTGTCGATACCGTTTTGTGTCAGATG
>JBOFLS010000086.1:0-3809 GCA_051657985.1 Sphingorhabdus sp.
CGCCCCTGCGCGACGAAGTGGAAATCAAATACCCGACCGCCGCGCTTGCCCAGCTTGAAATCCCGATCGCGCGCTGGGCCGATATCGGCAAGCCTGTCGCCCACCTCAAACGCTTCGTCCGCCCGCGCGATCTGGATGCAAGTCTGGGGCCGGAGGATGAGTAAAAGCCGATCATCGGACACTTAGAAAATGGCGGAAAACTGCGTAAGTTGATAGTGAATTGCAAAAAATTGGCTATGTGCTTTGCCCAATCCACCAACCCTATAAATTCAATTCGAAATTCCGTCGGTCGATCCATTTAAACGGCAAACCCGCAGCCGAAAGGTCACACTAAAGTCTCACCTGAACGCTTTTCGAAAAAGCGTCAGTACACCATAATTCATGGCCGCTTGCAGGACTAAGCCGCCGCGAATGGACAAAAAATATTCTATGCCGCATGCGACTGTCAAAGAACTTCGGAACAATACGCGAACAAATTTCAAATGTCAAGCCTGCTGGTGTTTACAACCGACTTTATCCAATGGCAGGAGACGACAAGTTTTCGGACATTTGCAAAGCCTCCACCCCCCTTCAATAGCAGCCATCGGTTCAAATGCTCTGGCCCGCCGGTTACTCAATAGAGGGAGCTGACCACCGTGAGGTTTGCGCTTTGCAACCCCGCTTCATCCGCGCGTCGAAAGACTTCACGGGTCACGTTGGCGATGGGCATCGCGGCCAATTCTTCGCCAATCGCATAGTCGAAATCCTTAATGACCAGTTCGACCGGGAACATCGGATCGTGTTTGCCCGCAAGCATAAGACCTGCCGCGCCTTTGGCAGCGCCGCTCAACAATGGTGTCAGGGCGAGCAGGTCGATAGCTGACGTTGGATCAAGATCAAGCGACTTCATGCGACCAATCAGCTCGGCCACTGCCGCGACCTGGACGCCGAACAAGGTGTTGGCGATAAGCTTAAATGCCGCGCCGTTCGACACTGGCCCTGCATGAAGGTGAGCGCTGCCAATGGCTGCGAGGAGTGGCTTAGCCTTTTCGACCAATGTCGCTTCGCCGCCAATCAGATGGATAAGCTGCCCTGCTTCTGCCTGCGGTCGCGAACCCAGCACCGGCGCGTCGATGAAGTCGTACCCGGCATCTTCCATAGCGTCTGCCAGCTCCCGGACCCAATCGACGGTCAGCGTCGAACTTTCGATTGCAAGTGCACCGGCCTTCATCCCCTTCAGTGCGCCGCTGTCCGCATCGAGCCACACGGCTTGCGAAGCTTCATCATCGCGCAGCATGGCGATGATGAAATCCGCGTCCGATACGGCTTCTCGTGGCGTCTGGGTGGAGCCCGTCCGGTTCCAGCGTGTGACTATATAGCCAGCGGCTTCGACCCGGTCTGCCATGCGCGATCCCATCGCGCCCTGGCCAAGAATTGTGATGTTCATTATTCTGTCCTTTCAAATTGGCATCAGGAGTCCGAGGGCGACAATATGTCGCCGCCCTCCATTTGCTTCACGCAGCCTTTGCGCGATTCCGAGGGGCAACCCAGCCGAGCGAAGGATCGGCCATAAAGTCTTCCTTGGGCGTCTTCGTCAGGTGGTTGGTGTAGTTGCTGATCGTCTTGGTCGCGATGACAGTGACTATTTCGAGCACATTGGCGCGGGTAAAGCCCGCTGCGATGAAGGCATCAATCGCTTCATCTCCACCAAATCCGCGTTCACGCACCACCGTTTCAGCAAAGACGCGCAACGCCTGCAGCCGCGGGTCAGCAATCGGCGCGCTGTTGCGCAGCGCCTGGATCACGTCTTCGGGAACGCCGACATTGCGCGACAGATAGGTGTGTCCAGCGGTGCAATATTCGCATTCGTGCAGAACGTTGATCGCCTGATAGGCAACCTGCTGCTCAACTGCTGTAAGCGTGGACTCGCCAACGAGCGCAAACAGCTGATCATAAGCCTTAAGCGCAACGGGGCTTTCGGCCAGCATGCCGTGCAGCTTGGGGGTAAAGCCCCATGCTTTGGTCACTTCGGCAAGCTTGTCGCGTGACCCTTCGGGGGCGGTGGCGACACTATAAAGTTCAAACTTCGTCATCGGTCTTCTCCTTCATCTGGCGGCGGACTGCCGTCCATGAAGGGCAAATGGCCCATTACCCTTTCTTGCAGAAGGCAGCCTAAAGCGATAATATTCATTCCAAAGGAGAATATATGGATCGGCTAGGTGCAATGGCGCAGTTTGTGCGTGTCGTCGAAGCGGGCAGCTTTTCAGGCGCTGCGCGTGTGCTGGGGCAGGGCCAGCCCGCCGTCTCAAAGGCGATAGCCCAACTTGAAGCGCGATTGGGGGTTCGTCTTGTCAATCGAACAACACGCGCCTTGTCGCTGACCGACGCGGGCCGTGCATTTTATGATCGTGCCAAGACGGTGCTTGATGCAGTTGAGGAAGCTGAGGCCTCTGCAAAGGGGGCGGATGCTGCCTTGTCGGGGCGTTTGCGGGTCTGTGCACCCGTGACATTCGCACGGTTGCACATCATCCCTGCACTGCCGTCCTTCATGGCGGCCCATCCCGGCCTTGATCTTGACCTGGTGCTTGATGATCGCCGCATCGACCTTGTCGAGGAAGGCATTGATGTTGCCATTCGCGCCGGAGCACTTGCCGACAGCAGCATGGTCGCCACCCATATTGCCGAGGGGCGGCGGCAGGTGATCGGCGCGCGGGCGTTTTGGGAAGCGCAACAGCCTGTGCAAAAGCCGGGCGATCTAGCTGCGCTGCCGTTCGTTGCCTATGGCGATGCCCCGGGCGGGCTGGACTGGATCTTTGCCACAGACGCAAAGACCGAACTTGTCCGGATGTCGCCGCGCTTGAGGGTCAGTGCGCTCGAAGGCGTCCGTGAGGCCGTGTTTGCAGGACTCGGTTTTGCGATCATGTCCGAATGGTCGGCAAGCGATGCAATCGCCAAGCATCTGGCGCAAACCAAACTCGAGACACATCGGCTGCCTTCCGTTGATCTCTGGGCGATCTATCCGTCAGGTCGCCAGCCCGCCACGCGGGCGCGTGTCTTTGCCGAGCATGTTCGAACGGCGTTGAAGACAATGATCAGATAGCAACGGTAGAGAATGGGCAAATGTCCCCTTTCTCAACTTCGCCCTCGAAACCCGCCTGTCCGAACCCCCCAACAAACCGGCCACAAGCTAACAATGCAACCATAACCCCATCCGATCGGCAAACCGCGTCTGCCCTACCCCCGGTGATGCCGGGGTTCAGGCGGCGGCCAGGGCTTCGGATAGGCGGTTGCGGATGGCTTGCAGTTCTTTGTAGATCGCCCGATCGTTCTGCGGGTCGGTCGCGGACTGGGCTGTCGGCGCCGATGCCGCGGCGGCGGGCGGTTCGGTTGCCTCCCCGGCTTTCGCCAGATAGTCCCGTGCGCCGCGGATGGTATAGCCCTGCCGGTCGAGCAGATCCTGTATTCTTTCCAGCAAAGCGACATCGGCGGATCGGTACAGCCGCCGTCCGCCCGCGCGTTTCAGGGGTGTAAGCATCGGGAACTGTTCTTCCCAATAGCGCAAAATATGCGTCTTCACGCCCAGCCGATCGGCCATTTCGCCGATCGTCAGAAAAGCCTCAGGCTCTTTGTCCAGCATCGTTACTTGACCTTGTGCCGCAGCCCCTGGCTTGCGCGAAAGGTGAGAACACGGCGCGGCGTGATGGGGACTTCAACCCCGGTCTTGGGATTACGCCCGATCCGCTGCGCCTTGTCGCGCAACACAAAGGTTCCGAAACCCGAAATCTTCACATTCTCACCCGCAATCAGTGCGTCGATCATGTGATCGAGGA
>JBOFLS010000087.1:0-3197 GCA_051657985.1 Sphingorhabdus sp.
ATCAGCGGTAGAAAATATGGTTATCCACCGATCCGATACGCTGCAGCCGCCAGCCGGGCGAAACATGGCGCGCGTGGAAGAACAATGCGCCTTCGACCGGGCTTTTCCAGCTATCGTCGAGGGCGATCCTGCTGATCGCCACAGCATTGCGCCAATGCTGGCTGCCGGTCTGAATCGCGGGCATCCGTCCGCCGCGGACGAAAGAAAACTGGCTGCGCTGATAGACGACGCCGCAGATCGTCGAAGGGAAGCGCCCCGATTTTGCCCGCGCCATGACCACACGGGCAACGGCTAGCTGGCCCTCAAGCGATTCGCCTTTGGATTCGAAATAAACCGCGCCTGCAAGGCAGCGGCCTTCGGCATCGAGTTCACCGGGAGTACCATGCGCCTTGACCAAGGCCGCAAGACTTTTTGCAGTTAGCGGCTTCGTATCCGGTTCGTCCGCTTGATCCTGGTCTATTGAAGGTACAGCCATAGGCGCACCCGTGCCAGGCGTAAAAACAATGGCTTCATTTTTGGTAAGATTAGCCGGAACATTTCCGGTTAAGGCTGCTTTACGAGTGGCTTCGTCAGCAGCAAGAAGATCGGCATCGACTTGGATCGTATCGGCCGCCAGTGCGGTTTGCGTCTCCACGCCTGATGCAAAACCGGCATCGGAAAAAACCGTCCCGCTCAAAAGCGTAAGCGAGAACACCGCAACAGGTGCGGCCTTGAAAAAGAATTTCATCTATTAAAATCATCATGCGGCGATGGAGCCAGTGGCGCATTGTTGGTATTTATAATTTAAAGCGCCAAATTTTCCATTTCCGACTTGCGTGTTTTCCCTGTTCCACCCCAGAACTTTTGGGCAACCTTCGCTGTTCGTTGCGCGCGAATGATTGTGCAGCGCGTTAAAGTCAACAAATGGCCTGTATTATCTCGGCGAACCGTTCGGCAAATGGGATATCCAGTTCGATCACCCACAAATCCGGATCCTGTTGACGCCTTCTTGCAATATAGGAAGCACAAAAATCTTCCATATCAATGCTTTGGTTCTTTATCGCATTCCATTGAGCGTTATCCGAAAGTAAAGATATGCGTTCGAAAAGACAAGGCGCAGCCCCTTTTACGCGGCGTAAAATCAGAATCGTGCCTGCTGTCTCGTCGCCTTTGTGCAAGACGACCGCAAAGCCCCCATGCGCTTCCGCCTGCCGCCGCAACGCGCCTATGAGCAAATTCGAGGAAAGCCGAGGTTCGATCATTATATCACCATGATCGAAGGAGAAGGCTACATAAGGCCACCTTCTCAGGCAGCGTCGCGTTCCTCGATCGGGCTAAGCAAGGCAAAAAGAGCCGCGGAGTCGCGGGCGCCACGCAACTGGGCGCAGCTGGATTCATCGCGAAACATACGTGAAACCTCTGCCAAGGCTTTCAGATGCGAAGCGCCGTCGTGCACCGGCGAAAACAGGGCAAAGCCAAGATCGACCGGCTCGTCATCGACCGCCTGATAATTGATGGGTTGCGCCAGACGGACAAAAACACCCGTTGGGGCATCAAGTCCCTCAATCTTGCAATGGGGTATGGCCGTACCCCCGCCAAAACCCGTCGGGCCAAGCCGTTCACGCTCAAGCAGGCCTTCGTAAATGAGGCGGGCATCGACACCATAATTTTCCGATGCCAGACGCGCTAACGTTTCCAATAGACTATTTTTATCGGTGCAATCGATGTCAGCGAGCACCGCGCCATCGACCAACCGCGTTGAAATGCGAATCATTACTTTAACCCCATTGCTCCGGCGATCCCCCCACCGTGCAACTTTCAAAACATTGATCCCTATTGTGAAAAATTCACGAGGAACGGCCGAAGTCAGGGTGCGGATTTCGGTTCAACCCACCCGATCGTGCCATCTTCGCGTCGGTAAACCATATTATGCCGCCCAGTTCCAGTGTTTTTGAACAAAAGTGCCGGAGTGTTGCGCAAATCCATCAACATCACTGCGTCGGAAACCGTCGATTCAGGGATATCCACGCTCATCTCGGCAACGATTACCGGGGCATCGGCCGGCGGTGCTTCTTCCTGCACGTCGCCACCGTCAAAAATGGTATAGGCGGCCTCTTCTCGTGCCAGGGCATGCGCGGTTTGGCTATGCCGATCCTGCAGGCGGCGCATATAGCGGCGCAACTGCTTCTCGATCTTTTCGGCAGCGCCATCAAAGGCGATATGCGCGTCGCCCGCTTCCCCCCGTCCTTTCAGAATCACACCCTGCATCACATGCGCCACGATATCGCAGGAAAATTTATCATGCGGGGCGCGCCCGAAGGTAGCCTGGGCTGACAGCGCCTTGGCAAAATATTTGTCGGCTATCCCGCCCAATCGCGTCTCGACATGAACCTTCAGCGCTTCGCCCGTTTCCAACTGGTGGCCCGAAACCCTAATATCCATGTCGTTTCTCCTCATCTTCAAGCGCCGTCCTAACCGGCGGCGCGGCAATCCGTTCCCGGCAAACATCATGAGACACGTCTTTCCCCTTCGGTCCAAAGCGCATCCTTGATCGTCCCGATAAAAGCACGGTGCCCTTCCAGTTCGGCGGGAAGCGGCTGGTGCGGGCGTGGCGTGCGAAAGGGACGATCGCTGCGAACAAGCGAAACCTGCGCCACGACAGCGGAAGTTGCGCTGTCGGCATCGGCAAGACCGAGCCCGATCTGCCGCCCGCCGGTCAATTCGATATAAAGCTGCGCCAGCAATTCGGCGTCAAGCAACGCGCCATGCTTGGTCCGGTGGCTGCGATCGATGCCATAGCGCGTGCAAAGCGCATCGAGCGAAAGTTTCGCCCCCGGGTGCTTGGTGCGCGCCATCGCGACGGTATCGACCATTCGACCCATATCGACAGCCGCACGCCCGCATTTTATCAGCTCCATGTTCAGAAAACCGAAATCGAAGCTGGCATTGTGCGCGACAAGCGGGGCATCACCGATAAACTCGATCAATTCCGCCGCCTTGCTCGCGAAAAGGGGTTTGTCGGCCAGGAATTTGCTCGAAAGTCCATGCACGGCTTCGGCGCCGCTGGGCATATCGCGTTCGGGATTGAAATAGCAGTGGAAGCTGGCCCCGGTAATCACCCGGCCGACCATTTCGATACATCCGATTTCCACCATCCTGTCTCCATTCTGGGGATCGAACCCAGTGGTTTCGGTATCGAAGATGATTTCACGCATGTT
>JBOFLS010000088.1:0-26483 GCA_051657985.1 Sphingorhabdus sp.
GCCATGATGTGCATCAGGTGCAGCCCGCCGCAGTTTCGATCACAAATGCAACCGAATATGGTCTTGTCTATCGGCCTGAGGAAGTGACAGCCCTTGGCGCACTGTGCCGCAAACGCAATTTAGGGCTGCATATGGACGGGGCGCGCTTTGCCAATGCCATGGCGACGCTTGGATGCTCGCCAGCGGATGCGACATGGCGCGCGGGTGTCGATGCGTTGAGTTTCGGCTTCGCAAAAAATGGCGGGATGAATGCCGAGGCCTTGATTTATTTTAATCCAGCGCACGCCGATGCCGCCCGTTATCGCCGCAAGCGTGCCGGGCATCTGCTTTCGAAAGGGCGTTTTCTAGCTGCGCAACTACTGACTTTTCTGAACGGCGATCTGTGGCTTGAAAACGCCCGTGCCGCCAATACGGCTGCACATATCATTGCCGAGGCGGCACCCGAAAGATTGCTGCATCCGGTCGAGGCAAACGAAATATTCCTCCGCTTGACCGATCAAGAAGCGGCAGGGCTCCGTGCGCAAGGCTTTGACTTTTATGATTGGGGTGAAGGCACCGTGCGGCTGGTGACCAGCTGGCATCACCGCGAGGAAGATGTGCGCCCGCTGGCCAAGGCAATCGCTGCGCTGTGAATCGTGCTGATCCCCCTGTAGCGGCTGCCGAGCCCGGCCTGTTCAATGCGCGCGTTGCCGTGCCCTTTCTGGTCGTGTCGCTGATCTGGGGTTCGACCTGGCTCGTTATCCGCGATCAGATAAGCGTCGTGCCCGCAAGCTGGTCTGTCACTTATCGTTTCATTCTCGCCGCGCTTGGCATGTTCGTGCTTGCTGCGATTATGCGCCAACCGTTCCGGCTTGATCGCAGCGGAATTTTCTGGACGGTCGTCATCGGATTGATGCAATTCGCGCTGAACTTCAACTTTGTTTATGCGGCAGAGCATCATATCACCTCGGGCCTTGTCGCGGTGATCTTCGGTCTGCTGATCATTCCCAACGCCCTGCTCGGCCGATGGTGGCTTAGCCGAAGCATCAATCGCAATTTCGTTGTCGGATCAGCCATTGCAACCATCGGTGTCGTCATGCTGATGCTGCAGGAATACCGGCTTGCTCCGGTCGGCGACAGTGAAGCACTCATCGGTATGGGGCTTGCGGTAATTTCAGTGCTTTGCGCCTCGGTCGCCAATGTGCTGCAAGCCATCCCGTCGGTCAATCGATTGCCGACGATGACGGTGCTGGCTTGGGCCATGCTATGGGGAGCGATTGCAAACGCTTTATGGTCGCTGTTTGCACATGGCGCACCAGTCATCGAAATGCGGGCTGGCTATCTGGGCGGCGTCCTGTACCTCGCGATCATCGGCTCGGTCGTCACCTTCCCGCTCTATGTTGGCCTTATCCGCGATATCGGGCCTGGCAAGGCAGCCTATACCGGCGTGCTGATCCCGGTGATCGCCATGCTGCTATCAACCTTGTTCGAAGGATATGCCTGGTCGCTGCTTGCGGCCGGCGGGGCGGGGCTGGCAACCCTCGGCTTGCTGATTGCCCTGCGCGCACGATAGACTCGCCAAGTCCCTTGCAGCGCGTTAGGCTGTTTGTCGGGAGAGGAAAGAGCCATGGAACAGTTAAGCGGGCAGGACGCGAGTTTTGTCTATCTGGATACGCCGAACACGCCGATGCATATCGGATCGGTAGGGATTTATGACCCATCAACCGCGCCTGGCGGCTTTGTGCGTTTCAAGGATATTCTGGCGCATATCGGAAGCCGGTTGGATAAGGCACGCAGTTTCCGTCAGAAACTCGTCCGCGTTCCTTTCGATCTCGATCATCCTTATTGGATCGACGATCCCAATTTCGATCTCGAATATCATGTTCGCCACATTGCCCTGCCTCAGCCTGGCGACTGGCGACAGCTGTGCATCCAGGTGGCCCGGTTGCATGCGCGCGGACTCGATCTGTCAAAGCCGCTTTGGGAGTTCAACATCATTGAAGGTCTGGACAACATCCCCGGCATACCCAAGGGCAGTTTCGCGCTGGTTGCCAAGGTCCACCATGCTGCGATCGATGGTATGTCGGGTGTGGAGCTTTCTGCGGCGGTGCACGATATCGAACCCAAACCGGTCGAACGCGGTGCTCGATCGAGCTGGAAAGGCGAAGACGAACCCGCCCTTACTGAAATGCTGATGCGCACCTGGATGAATTCGGTAACCCAGCCAGTACGTTTTGCGAAAACCTTGGCGCAGACCGTACCTGGCGCAGCGCGACTGATCCGCGATGTGGCGGGCGGCGACGTTTCGTTGAAAGGTGCGAAAATGGCACCGCAAACCTTGCTTAACGGCAAGGTCGGTCCGCACCGTGTCTGGGATGGTGTTGTCTATCCGCTTGCCGAAATCCGTGCGATCAAGGACCGCGTCGATGGCGCTACGGTCAACGACGTGATCCTGACGATCATTGGCGGGGCCCTGCGCAAATATCTTTTGTTTCGGCAGGATCTTCCTAAGCAAAGCCTAGCGGTAATGGCCCCGATTTCGGTGCGTGCCGAAGGTGAGAAGCAAGCGCTCGGCAATCTGGTGTCGGCGATGCTGGTGCAGGTGGGCACGCATATCGACGATCCGATGGAACGGCTCGCCTGGGTAAGGAAGGAAGCACAGAATTCAAAGGCAATGACCAACGCAGTCGGTGCACGCACCTTGACTGATTACAGCCAGTTCATCCCCTCCGGCCTCGCCGGACTTGGTGCACGGCTTTATAGCAGGCTAGGTGTTTCGAACATGCATTCGCCGGTGTTCAACTGCGTTGCGACCAATGTGCCGGGGCCGCGCGTGCCACTCTATTTCGCTGGAGCAAAGATGGTGCGGATGATGGGAACGGGACCGATTTTCGATGGGATGGGATTGATCAATACGATCTACAGCTATGGCCCGGAAATCGCGATTTCCTTTACCAGCGATCGTGAGATGATCCCCGATCCCGCCAATTATGCAAGCGCGCTTAGGGATGCGTTTGAAGAATTGTCGAAGACGATATCAAAGACAACGGTTCAATCTGGGGAGCAGGCAGAACTGCCAAAATCCAAGGAAACCATCGGTTCGAAAAAGGCAAAGACAATTGCCCATGTAAAAAGAACGAGGGATAAACCTGCTTCTAAAAAATCGGAGCTTAAGAAGGGCAAGCCAAAGCAATCAATGTCCTGATACAGGATAAATGAATGCTTTCAGTCCGCTACGCTCAAATGGATGCCATTTACCATCGTCCTGCGCAAGCCGGTCGGCGATTGCCCAATAGACCGCAGGATTTACACCCAAGCCGCAATGGCTTCCCCTGACCTCGATATTATCGGTCTGGGGAGCTTTCGGTTCGCGGCTGTTCTGCCAGGCGACGATGCCATCCTGTTTCGAATAGATCGCAGTCGAAGGGACCGGGGGAACCTCATGGCTCTCGCGCAATTGTGCCTGCAGATCGGGATCATCGACTTTCTGCCCCGTCAGCCATTGATAGGCGAGCCAGGCATTGGTCGATTTGGGGCTGCCCATGATCGGCGAGCCGAGCGAAATCACCTGTCGTACCAGATCGGGTCTGCGTCGTGACAGTTGCCGCGCCAAAGTACCGCCCAGCGACCAGCCGACAAGGCTGACCTTCTTGCCGGTTTCGGCATGGATCTGATCGAGCCTGGCAATCAGTTTTTCACCCGATTGTCCGATCGCGCGCGGGCCAAGATTGCGACCCAGTTCCCAATGGAAAACCTGATAGCCAAGCTTTTCAAGATAGAGTTTCAACGGTTTCATCGAATAGTCGCCAGCCATGAAACCTGGCAGAAGCAGCACCGGATGACCGTCACCCCTTGGTGCCTGCATCAGGATAGGGCTTGTCCAGGCCGTTGCCCCAAACTCGGCAAAAGCGCGTGGAAATTCGGTAAATGCCCAAAACAAGGATGGGCGCGACACTTGTTGCATTGTGGCTGTAGCCAATTTCACTCTCCCGCAAACCTCAAACTCCCGGTCTGTTGCCGGATTTGAGGCGGAGGCTGACGAAGAGAGGCGAACCCGTCAACCCGGTAATTGTTCCTTCATGTGGAAAAGCACGCCAAGTCCTTGTTTGTAATCCCGATATTGCGGCGTCCAGTTAAGCAGCCTCTTAGCCTTCAGGTTCGATATACGCCGATTTTCTGCATAAAAGGCGCGCGCCATGGGGGAAAGCTTTGCGTTGTCAAGGCTTTGCAAAGGGGATGGATCGATACCTAAAAGGATGCAGGCGTGCTCGATCACGGCGTTCTGGCTGCAAGGAAAATCGTCGGCGATATTGTAGATGCCGGGCGGTCCAACGAAACTTGCACTCACACCCGAGACGATATCGTCGACATGCACGCGGCTGAAAACCTGATGCGGCAGATCGATCCGGTGGGCCTTGCTTTCGCGCACCCGATCAAGCGCAGAGCGTCCTGGCCCATAAATACCCGGAAGTCGGAAAACACAAACATCCGGGCGTAAGCCCTGCCAGGCAAGATCAGCATCGGCACGTGCAGTGCGTCGACCAGTGCCGATGGTTGCGCTTTCATCGACCCACGCACCCTGGGTATCGCCATAAACGCCTGTGGAGGAGAGATAGCCGATCCACTGCGCCCGGGCATTGGCGATTTCGGTATCGTAAGCTTGCAAAACCGGATCGCCCTCGGGCGAAGGCGGAACACTTGATAGAATATGCGAGGCGGATGCCAGCGCGGCTTTTACGGCCACCTTGTCGTCGAAAGCAATAGCGTCCCTGCCCGCCTGTCGTCTCGTACCGATTACATCCCACCCTCTTGCTCGAAGATATGTCGCCAGCCGGGTTGCCGTATAGCCCATTCCAAAAATCAGCATTTTGCCTGTCATAGTTTTTCTTCGAGTTTCCGAGCCTCAACGTCAAGCATGTTGCCAACTTGTCGGCAGGCTGCGAAATGAGTCTATGGCAAATAACGGCAACCAGATCGAAATTCTGCGCAGTTCCACGCTGGGCGATATCCCGCACGGCTTTTTGGGAAGGCGCGGCGGTGTTTCCAGCGGGATTTTCCTAAGCCTGAACTGCAGCCTGGGGTCGGATGATATCCGCGAAAATGTGATGGAAAACCGTCGCCGTGCGGTCGATGCGGTATTGCCGGGGGCAATATTGTCGCGGGTGTATCAAATACACTCGCCCGATGTCGTCACAGTCACCGGCCCGATCGATCAGGACGATCCGCCCCGCGCCGATGCGCTAGTGACCGACCAGCCTGGCTTCCTGCTGGCGGTGCAGACCGCCGATTGTGTACCAGTGCTATTTGCCGATGCAAAGGCAGGCGTTGTAGGCGCGGCGCATAGCGGCTGGAAAGGATCGATCGGCGGCGTCACCGACAATACCATAGCGGCTATGGAGGGCTTGGGCGCGGATCGTGACAATATTGTCTGCGCCATTGGCCCCTGCATCGCGCAAAAAAGCTATGAAGTCGATACCGAGTTCTTTCGCCGCTTCGTCGAAACCGATGCAGCGAACGAACGCTTTTTTGCCGATGGAAAATCGAGCCATTACCAGTTCGATATCGAAGGCTATGTCGCGGCGCGTCTGGCCAGTGCAGGTATTAGACGGATCCAATGTCTGGGCGAGGATACCTATTCGCAAGCGCACCGTTTCTTCAGCTATCGTCGCAGCTGTCACGCCGCGGAAAACGGCTATGGCGGGCAAATGTCGCTGATCGGGTTGCCAAGCTAGCTTTGCGACCCTAACCCTTTCAAAGTCGAAGGGGAGGGAAAATGTCGGCAAGGCAAATTGGTCTTTGGGGTGGCTTGGCCGTCTTCGTCATGATGCTGCTTGTTGGCCCACCCGCATCGATGGCAACGCCTGCATGGCATGTCGCGGCGCTTACCCTATTAATGGCAATCTGGTGGATGACCGAGGCATTGCCGCTGACCGTTACCGCGCTTCTACCTTTCCTTGCACTGCCGATGATGGAAATAATGAGCGCCGCCGATACGGCTAAGGAATATTATTCCCCGATCCTGTTCCTGCTTCTGGGCGGCGCCTTTTTCGCGCTGGCGATCGAACGAACGGGTATGCACAAGCGCGTGGCGCTGGCACTGCTCGGATTTGCTGGAAAAAGCAGTTTCGGCCTGCTTCTTGCCTTCATGGCGGCAACCGCGTTTCTGTCGATGTGGATTTCGAACACCTCGACCGCGCTGATCATGATGCCGATCGCGCTTGCGGTGCTGGCAGCCGGCGGGATAGGCGAAGAGGAAACCGACGGGATGGCAGGCGCGCTGGTAATGGGCGTCGCCTTTGCCGCATCGATTGGTGGGCTAGGCACGCTGGTCGGCTCACCCACCAATGCTATATCCGCCGGGCTGATCGAAAAGCAATTGGGCGTCCAGATCGGTTTCGTCGACTGGATGGCTTATGGCGTGCCGATTGTGCTGATTGCCGTACCGGCCACCGCCTGGGTGCTTGCGCGCGTTCAGGATATCGATCGCTTGCCCTTCGATGCCAGTGCCGCACGTGGGGCGATTGGAGAACAGGGCCTTTGGTCATTGGCAGAGAAAAGGCTGCTACCGGTCATCCTGCTGGTGATTGCCTTATGGTTTGCCCAGCCATTGCTGGAAAACGCATTGCCCAAAGGGTCGGTCACCGATGGCAGCATCGCAATTGCCTGCTCGCTTTTGCTCTTCATCATTCCGGATGGTAGCGGACGTCCGCTGTTGAACTGGAAGGAGGCAGATCGCGCACCCTGGGGAGTGATTATGATGTTCGGCGGCGGGCTGGCGCTGGCGGCCGGGATCACCGAGTCGGGCCTTGCTGCATGGCTGGGTGAGGCGTTGAAACCGCTGGCAGGCATTCATCCGTTGATCATCGCAACCGCGATAACGGCTCTGGTTATCCTGATTACCGAATTTGCCAGCAATGTTGCCACCGCCACCGGAGTGATGCCGGTGGTTGCCGGACTAATCGCTGCAACCGGCTCAGACCCATGGTTGCTCGCAATATGTGCGTCTATTGCCGCTAGCTGGGGCTTCATGATGCCTTCGGGTACGGGCCCCAATGCCATTGCCTGGTCGACCCAGCATATTGCCCTGCCCCGGATGTTAAAGGCTGGATTGTGGATCGATCTGTTCGGCATACCGCTGATCGTTGGGTGCGTCTGGTTGACCGCATCTTTTCACTAATCGCGTAATATAGTTTCATTTGAAACAAATTATGTTATGAAATCGGCCTTAGGAGAATCCGATGACCGATGTACCCACCCCTGCCCGCCATAAGCCCAAACCACCTGTCGAGACTATTGGCGGTCGCACGCTGAAACCTTCAACACTGATGATGGGTCATGGTTATGATCCGGTGCTCTCCGAAGGCGCGTTGAAACCGCCAATTTTTCTAACCTCGACATTTGCCTTTGAAAACGCGGCGGCAGGCAAGACATTTTTCGAACATATCACCGGCAAGCGGCAGGGTCCGGCTGAGGGCCTGGTCTATTCGCGTTTCAACGGTCCCAATCAGGAAATACTCGAAGACCGGCTTTCGGTATGGGACGCTGCGGACGATGCGTTGGTTTTTTCCAGCGGCATGTCGGCGATTGCTACGCTGTTGCTGGCGCTGGTCAGCCAGAATGATGTAATCGTACATTCGGGTCCGCTTTACGCGGCTACCGAAACATTGATCGCGCGTATCCTTTCACGTTTCGGCATCAGCTTTTTCGATTTTCCCGCAGGGGCCAGCCGTGAGGAAATCGATGCAATCCTTGAAAAGGCAAAAGCGAAAGCCGCCGAAACCGGCGGCAAGGTGGCGCTGGTCTATCTCGAAAGCCCTGCCAATCCGACCAACGCGCTGGTTGATGTCGAGGCCGTTCGCGCGGCACGCGACGCTGCCTTTGCCGGCGATCAGAAACCCGCTATCGCCATCGACAACACCTTCCTTGGTCCGCTTTGGCAGCAACCGATCAAGCAGGGCGCGGAACTGGTGGTTTATAGCCTGACCAAATATGCGGGCGGCCATTCGGATCTGGTTGCGGGCGGAATTACCGGCGAACAGACGCTGATCGACGCTATCCGCCCCATGCGCAACACGATCGGTACGATCTGCGATCCGAACACCGCCTGGATGTTGCTGCGCAGTCTGGAAACGCTTGAACTGCGGATGAGCCGTGCAGGTGAGAATGCAGCGAAGGTTTGCGCCTTCCTGAAAAGCCATCCTAAGGTTGAAGGTCTTGGCTATCTGGGAATGATCGACGATGCGCGGCAGCAAGATATCTTCAACCGCCATTGCAGCGGTGCAGGATCGACCTTCTCGGTTTTCATCAAAGGTGGCGAAGCCGAAAGTTTCCGCTTCCTCGACGCGTTAAAGATCGCGAAGCTGGCCGTCAGCCTGGGCGGAACCGAAACACTGGCCAGCCATCCGGCGGCCATGACGCATCTTTCCGTACCGCAGGAGCGCAAAAACGCACTTGGGATCACCGACAATCTGGTGCGGATTTCGATCGGCATCGAAGACGCTGAAGATCTGATCGCCGATTTCGCGCAGGCTTTGGATCGGGTTTAGGCTTGGCGTATCTATATTATATTGAAAAATTACCGTAGCCCTGAGCCTGTCGAAGGGCGCTTTACAGTGAAACACCCTTCGACAGGCTCAGGGCTACGGTTCCATCTGATATTATCGTTTTAAGTCGCAGGATCGCCATCCCGCCAGTCAAGTATCGCCCATCCTTTCTCGCGCGCCAACCTTGCAAGCGGCGGGTGCGGGTTGGTGGCAAAAGCCTCGTCGGCATAAGACAGTAAGGGTGCATCGGACACATGATCCGAATAAGCGCGGATATGGCATTGCTCCCGCGCCAGTCCGTGCACCGCCATCCACATCTTGACGCGGTCGAGCTTAGCTGTGTCGTAACAATTATGTCCGTCGATCCGCGCCAATACATGCCCGCTGTCGCTGGTGGCCAGTTCGGTTGCAATGACATCATCGAAACCCAGCCGTTTTGCAATCGCATCTACATAGAGCCTGTAGGATGCTGTCGCGATCACATGCCGGTATCCTTCGGCCTTTTCGGCGTCGATCCGCCATTTTGCTTCCTGATAGACATTGTGTCCAATTACCAGATCGGCATGGCGTTCCAAATGCCTGGCGAATTGAACCTGCGGCACCCTTCGGCCGATCAACAATCGTTGCGAAAACTGCTTGAGCTGACTGCGGTTCCAGATCTTGGCGGCATAAAAGGCCAAACCAACGGGAAGTATAGGCAATAACAGCAGCCGCCAAGGCGACTTGTGCCAAGCCATATGCATCAGGAAACCGTTATAGGTTGCGCGTCGCGTTACGGTTTTGTCCATGTCGTAGATAGCGATGTACGTTTTTGTCTGACTGCCCATCCGTGCAGAATATCGCATCAGCAGAATTTGCAAAGTCTTGACGCTTGTTAAGTTGAGAAGAATCCGCCAATCATCCTGTAATGGCGCAGCTTGCGGATTTCACTGAAGAGCATCGGCCCGATGGCGGAAGCACGATCCGTTTCAGCGGGACGCTAGCGATCGCCTATATCGGCGATATCGACAAAAGACTGCGCAGCTTATCACCCACCGTATCGCAGATCGACCTTTCGACTATAGATCATATCGATACCGTTGGGGCTTGGTTGATCCACCGCACCGCACGTGAATTGGGGGCAGACATTGTCGGAGCCGATTCGGATGCGCAACGACTGATCGCCTCAGTCGGGGGAGCCGATGACAATCGGGTAGCCAAGCCCCGCTTGTCGGCCATAGCGCGCGTTCTGCACGAGGTAGGCGAAGCGGTGATCGATATTACCCGCACCCTGTTTCAGTTTGTGGGTTTTATAGGCCAGTGCGCGAAAGCCTTAGGTGTACTGATCCTGCATCCCGGTCGCCTGCGCTTTCATTCGATCGTCCAGCATTTCGATACGGTAGGTGTACGGGCGCTTGGCATTGTCGGGCTGATGAGTTTTCTAATCGGCATCGTTATCGCGCAACAGGGTGCGGTGCAGTTGCGGCAATTCGGTGCCGAAGTCTTCACGGTCAACCTGATCGGCCGCCTCACCTTTCGTGAACTGGGCATATTGATGACGGCGATCATGGTGGCCGGGCGATCGGGATCAGCCTTTGCCGCGCAGATCGGGACCATGAAGATTACAGAAGAGGTCGATGCGATGCGTACCATCGGTGTCGTACCGGTAGAGGCGCTGGTAATGCCGAGAGTGCTGGCCACAGTCATTATGATGCCATTGCTGGGCATATATGCCTCGCTGGTTGCCGTCATCGGCGGCGGGCTGTTTTGCTGGCTGACGCTTGAAATGCCTCCCGCGACCTTTATCGAACGCATTCGCGAAGTTACCCCGATCACCGATTTCTATGTGGGAATGGTTAAAGCTCCGGTTTTTGGTGCAATCATAGCGCTTGCCGGTTGTTTCCAAGGGATGCGTGTCGAAGGCAATTCGGAAGAAGTCGGGCGCAAAACAACGGCCGCAGTAGTGCAGGCAATCTTTCTGGTTATCGTGCTGGACGCCTTTTTTGCAGTCTTTTTCACCGAGATCGGGTGGGATTGATGAGCGAACAACGCCCCGTCATTTCGGTTCGCGGATTACGCAATTGTTTCGGCGATCAGATCATTCACGATCAACTGGATCTGGATGTCCGGCCGGGCGAGATACTGGGGGTTGTCGGGGGATCGGGCACCGGCAAATCGGTGCTCATGCGATCGATCATCGGCCTACAGGAACCCGAAGCAGGCGAAATTACCGTATTCGACACCTCAATGCGCGGCAAGGAAGAGGATGAGGCACTTGAAGTGCGCAAGCGCTGGGGCGTGATGTTTCAGGGCGGCGCGCTGTTTTCGACATTGACTGTTGCGGAAAATGTACAGGTGCCGCTGCGTGAGTTCTATCCGGATTTTGATAGCAAACTGCTCGATGAAATCGCCCGGTACAAAATTCACCTAAGCGGTCTGCCGCCAGAGGCGGCGCATAAATATCCATCCGAGCTTTCGGGCGGGATGAAGAAGCGTGCCGGGATCGCCCGTTCGCTGGCGATGGACCCCGAACTGCTCTTTCTCGACGAGCCGACGGCGGGGCTTGATCCGATAGGCGCATCCAGATTTGATGATCTTACCAAAAGTTTGCAGGAAACGTTGAACCTGACAGTTTTTTTGATCACTCATGATCTCGACACATTATACGCTATTTGCGACCGTGTAGCCGTTTTAGCCGATAGACATGTGATCGCTGTTGGCAAAATCGATGAATTGCTTGCAACGGATCATCCATGGATCCGGGAATATTTTTCAGGCCCGCGTGGACGCGCGGCACGAGCCGGTCATCAGCGGTTGCGTTAGGCAAGGGTGTTTGGCATGGACAAGTTTGATATGGGGAGGCCATAAGGCGGGCAATGGAAACCAAATCCCATTATGTACTTGTCGGTGCCGTAACACTGGTGTTGCTGGGCGTTCTGGCTTTCTTCGCAATCTGGTTGTCACGTACCGGCGATGGCACCAAGGCCGAATATGACGTGTTCTTTCAGCAATCGGTAAATGGGATTGCCAAAGGCTCTGGCGTGACCTTTGCGGGCGTGCCGGTGGGTCAGGTAAAGGATATAAAATTGTGGCGTCCCGATCCGGATTTCGTTCGTGTGCGTATTACCGTCGATGATGATGTTGCCATTTTACAGGGCACAACCGCAACGATAAGCGGTGTTGGCTTTACAGGAGTTTCCGAAATTCAGCTGGACGGTGCGATCAAAGGTGCTCCACCCATAAGCTGCCCGAAGCAAAACCCGAGAAGCGTGTGCCCTGCGGGGCGTCCGGTGATTCCGACAAAACCCGGCGCGCTGGGCGAGATCCTGAACAGCGCCCCATTGCTTGTCGAACGCCTGTCCACGCTTACGGAACGGTTGAATCAGGTATTGTCGGATCAGAATCAAAGATCGATCGAGAAAATCCTCGACAACGTCGAGAGCCTGTCCGGTTCGCTTTCAGCGCAAGCACCCGATTTGCAGGCAGCAATCCGGGAGTCGCGATCAACATTGGCTAAGGCGGGCGCGGCGGCGGATCAACTGGCCGTCTTATCGGGCAGCGCAAGCAATCTACTCGATAACGAGGGCAAGCCGCTTGCTGCGGAATTAAGGCGCACGCTGAAATCGGCCAATGGCAGTCTGGCTGCACTCGAGACTTCACTTAATAACGCCAATCCGGCGCTCGAGACATTGAATTCGCAAACGCTGCCGGAAATCAATCAGCTTGCCCGCGATTTGCGAAGCCTATCGGCATCGTTGCAGTCGGTTACCGAACGGTTGGACCAGCAAGGCGTGACCGGGCTTGTCAGCGCCCCCAAGCTTCCGGACTATGATCCGGGCAGGAGCAGATAATGATTGGAAGTCTTCAAAACGCAAAATGTGGAACAATTGTCGTTGCGGCATGCTTTCTTCTTGCGGGCTGCGTTAGTTTTGGCGGCAAAGCTCCGGTTTCTATGCTGACCCTTACAGCGGATGCTGCGGTCGCGGCAGGCACGAGCAAAACTGGAACCGCACGCGACGCACTTGTTATCTTGACACCGGAAGTTCCGCGAAAGCTCGATACCAACCGTGTTCCGGTGCAGATAGACGCTGGAAATGTCGCTTATTTAAAAGACAGTATTTGGTCCGACAAACCGGCAAGGCTTTTCCAGCAGCTGCTGGGCGAGACCTTGGCTGCCAAAAACGGCGCACTTATTCTGAATGAAGTCGAAACTGGCGGAAAAGCCGAAAACTATCTGTCGGGCCAATTGGTCGAATTCGGAATCGATGCGACGGATATGCAAGCCATTATAGTCTTCGATGCAGTTAGAATTCGCAAAGGTCAGCCGGTTGAGAAACGGCGTTTCGAAGCACGCGAAAAACTGATTGAAATCGAAGCTGACGAAGCCGGTAAAGCCATGAACAATGCCGCGAACAAAGCTGCCAACGATGTATCAAGCTGGTTGGCAACGAACAGCTAAAGGTCAATCATTTCCGTGTTTTAAAAGTTACAGCAAATAAATCCCGACAGTCCCTAGTCAAAACCTTCGGGCAAAGGCCAGTTTTGGTTGCCCACGGCCAGAATTTTGAACAAGCTGCCCATTTCGGCGGGATCGACCAATCGATTGCGCGCCGTTTGAATTTCTTCGGCCCGATCTGGACTTGCTTCGCTGAGCGCTGAGGCGCGGGCGTCGATGCCGAGCGCGGTAAGCCAGGCACCTTGCTCAACCGCTCCGGAAACCTGCAAATCCCGCATTTTAGCAATATTGGCCAGTTCCATGAAGTTTACATGCGCAGTTAGATCATGTTCACCGGGGTTTTCGAACGGATCGACAAATTTATGGTCCTTGATCGCTTGTAAGGTGCTGCCCAGCCCTGGCTGAATATAACCGTAATCGACGATAAGAAGCACACCCCCCTGCGCCGACAACCGGCCCGCCAGTTCGTAAAGAATGCCACTGGCATCCGGACAGGTTTCATAAATGCTTGGTGCGGGTGCATTGCGAAATTCCGCTGGCACTACGGCATCCATTGGTTGCAGACCAGGCATTGCCATGAATTTTTCACCACGGTCGCGTACTATAACGCGTTCGCGCCAACCGGCATGCGTCGCAACCAGCTGTCGCACCGGCAGGGCATCGAAAAATTCGTTAGCGACGATCAGCAAAGGGCCATTGTCGGGTAGCTGACCGACGGTGTCGTAAAATTCCGTTTTTGCAACGGTCGATCCCTGTATATGTTTTAGTGCAGGGCTGGTTTCGACAAAACAAGGCTGCGGTTCGAAACCGAATTGGGCCATTGATCGCAAGGCATCCGCAGCCAGTGTCCCCCGCCCGGGACCCAGTTCTACATATCTGCAACCCGCAGGATTTCCCATTCGCATCCATAAATCGGTAAACCATAGCCCGACAAGTTCGCCAAACATCTGGCTGATTTCTGGTGCTGTAATGAAATCGCCATCAACACCCAGCGGATCACGCTTTGCATAATAGGCTTCATTGGCCTGTCGCATATATTCGGCAACCGACATAGGTCCGCTGCTCTCGATCTGTTTGGCAAGAAGCGCCGAAAGACTGACTCCGTCAGGCAACACTTTCATTTCCCATGATAGGTTCAACCCTTTGTCGCCGTTTGGCTGCAGTCGCGACCAGGAAAATGCCAAGCAGGATCATGGGGAGGGTCAACCATTGCCCCATGCTAAGTCCGGTCTGTTCAACAACATGATGCAGATGCGCATCGGGCTCACGGAAATATTCGATAGAGAACCGGGCAATGCCATAGATAAGTGCAGCCATACCAAACAAGAAACCGGGCTTATACCGCGCGTCGGTTTTGAAAAAGAGTGGCCAGAGAATTGCCGCCATCAACAGTCCCTCTGCGCCGGCTTCGTATAATTGACTGGGATGCCTGGGCAGATCGCCTCCATTGGGAAAGATGATCCCCCAGCGAACATCCGTAACCCTGCCCCACAATTCGCTGTTCGCAAAATTTGCCAAACGTACGAGAAAAAGGCCGAACGGAATGCAGCAGGCAATATAGTCGCAAACACGTAGAAAGGAGAGGCCGTTGCGCCGCGCCATCAACCAAATTGCAAATATGGTTCCCAACGCACCGCCATGCAGCGACATGCCGCCCTCCCAAAGCTTGAAGATTTCAAGCGGTGTTGCAAGCATGCCCGGCTGATAGAAAAGAATATATCCAATACGCCCGCCAAGAATAATACCTAAGGTTGCATAGAGAATCATGTCGTCGGCATGTACGCGCGACATTGGTGCGCCAGGCTTTTGGATCAGACGCGTAAGCAGCCAATAGCCAAGCAATATACCGAAAAGATATCCCAGCGAATACCAGCGCAGATCTAAAAACCCCAGATCCAGAGCCACCGGCCCTATACCCAGATCGGTAAATCTCACATATTCGACTGCAGCTGAAGCGACACTTACGGTGAACAAAGCGTATCCCCTATTGGATTTACCGCTCTATATAGCCAAAAGAGTTGCGTAAAAAAGAATAAAGGAGAGATTCGCCATGCCGACGGTCTTGGATCAGGCTATTGAGAGCACCGTTGCCCGCCTGATGGCCAATGATGGACCACTGTCTGTCGTTCATATTGAGAAATATGGTGTGCAATTGCCGATGATTGCCAAGGCTCCATCAAATCTGCGTGACTATTTCGATATGTTCTGTGCCGCTCATGCGGATAAAGAATTTTTGGTCGACGGAGATTTACGCCTGACATTTGCCGACTGTCACAAGGCTGCGCGGACACTGGCGGGCGGTTTGGTTGATGGTCATGGACTGAAGCCAGGCGACCGGGTCGGAATTGCCGCGCGCAATTCGGCCAACTGGATTATTGCCTATATGGCGATATTAATGGCTGGTGGAGTGGTGACGCTATTGAACGGTTGGTGGCAGGGCGGTGAGCTTGCCGAGGGCATCCGCATGGTCGATTGCCACTTTGTGCTTGCCGATGAACAGCGCGCGAAGCGTTTGGAGAAAGAGGATATCGGCAGCCCTGTACTGCTATCGATCGAACATGATTGCCTGCCGCTTGAAGGTTTGAAATCATTGATGGCAAAAGGCGGCGATAGAGAAACGGCGTTGCCCCCAATCGATCCCCTCGATCCTGCGACGATTCTTTTCACATCGGGGTCGACCGGACAATCCAAAGGCGCATGGTCCGATCATCGCGCGGTCGTTCAGGGTACAATGAGCTATGTCGGCCAGACAATGATCTTTTTCGAGATATTATCCTCGATGGGACAGGCTCCGTCATTGCAACCTTCGACGTTGCTGAATGTGCCGCTGTTTCATGTCACCGCCGCTGTACCTGTTTTGCTGCAAAGCTTTGCAATTGGTCGTAAGCTGGTTTTGATGCCAAAATGGGATGCCGAACATGCCATGCAGCTGATCGAAAAGGAAAAGATCACTTATTTTGTCGGTGTGCCCTTAATGAGTATTGAGATTGCAACGCATCCGAACCGCCTAAAATACGATCTTACTTCATGCACCGGCTTTGCCGCCGGTGGCGCCCCCCGCCCCGTCGAACATGTCAAGCGCATCAAGCAGGAGATGAGTTGGGGCTTTCCGCTGCTCGGTTACGGTCTTACTGAAACCAATGGTGTAGGTTGTGGCAATTTTACCGAAAACTATCTTGCAAAGCCGGAAAGTACAGGCCCCGCTTCTAAGCCATTGGTCGACTTGGCCATCCTCGATGAAGAGGGCAACAAAATGCCGCAAGGCGAACGCGGAGAGGTGTGCATTCGTACAGTTGCTAACTTCAACGGTTATTGGGAAAATGAACAGGCAACCCAGGCGGCATTCACCTCGGATGGCTATTTCCGAACAGGTGACATCGGTTATCTTGACGAAGATGGGTATCTTTTCATCGTCGACCGCAAAAAGGATATAATTATTCGCGGTGGCGAAAATATCAGTTGTCCCGAAGTTGAAGCCGCCGCCTATGAACATGACGCAGTGGCCGAACTATCCGTTTTCGGTATATCCGACGAACGTTATGGTGAAGTGCCGGGTCTTGTATATTATACCAAGCAAGGCAAGAACGTATCGCCTGATGAATTGAGAGCTTTTCTTTTGAAGAAGCTTGCGCCTTTTAAGGTCCCGGTTCACTTTTGGCGTGTAGAAGAGGCATTGCCGCGTTTGGGCACCCAAAAAATCGACAGGGTCACTCTGCGGCGCGAGTATAATGCAAAAGCCAAGGAACTGGCCAATTAAGACTTTTGCGAAAAGCCCTCACGACCTAATATGGATGTATGAGGTCGAACCGTAACCGACAACGCGATATAATCGATCGCATGCAATTGGCCGAGCAGATCGCTTGCATTGCGGCCGATCGCTTTTCAGCCGAACAGCGCGGAAAAATCTTAGCGCTATTACAAAATGCCTTGCGCGACGGACGTACGGAAATTTCAAGACGTTTGCTGATTGAGCCTTCGGCCGGACACAGATCCGCAAAAGATCAGGCATTCCTCATCGATCAGATAATCCGTCTGTCGTTTGACTATGTAAGCAACACCATGTTTCCGGTTGCCAATAGGTCATCCGCTGAAAAAATCGCGCTTGTTGCGGTTGGCGGCTATGGGCGGGGGGAAATGGCGCCATATAGCGACGTCGATATTGCCTTTATCACGTCGTACAAACGTACCGGCTGGACCGAACAGGTTGTCGAGGCCGTGCTGTACCTGCTTTGGGATTTGGGTTTGAAAGTCGGCCAATCGAGTCGTTCGATTGATGAAACGGTAAAGATGGCGTCGGAGGATCTAACGATCCGGACCGCCTTGCTTGAAGGCCGGTTCGTTTGGGGAGACAGGGACGTTTATGAGGAAGCTTCGACTCGTTTTTGGAATGAAGTCGCCGCTAAAACCGGTCCGGATTTTGTAAGTCGCAAGATGATCGAACGCGACGAGCGCCACAAGCGTATGGGCGACAGCCGCTATGTGGTCGAACCCAATGTCAAGGATGGCAAAGGCGGATTGCGCGATCTTCATACGCTTTACTGGATTGGCAAATATATAAACCGCGTACGTTCTCCGGCCGCCTTGGTTGATGTAGGGCTGTTGACCCGTGAGGAATATCGCAAGTTTGAAAAGGCGGAAAATTTTCTTTGGGCGGTACGATGCCATATGCATGATATCGCAAAACGTGCCGAAGACCGCCTTACCTTCGATTTGCAGCGCGAAGTTGCGGAACGCATGCTCTTTGCCTCGCGACCGGGACGCTCGGGTGTTGAGCGCTTCATGCAATTTTATTTTTTAAATGCGAAAACCGTTGGTGACCTGACCGGTTTGTTCCTGGCGCATCTTGATGAGTCACTCGCCAGAAAAGGACGTCGATTTTTACCCAGTTTCATCCGCAAGCCACGTAAACTTCAAGGTTTCGTACTTGATCGCGGCCGGCTTGCGCTGCCTTTTGATGATTTTTTTCAAACCCATCCTATCCGGATGATCGAGCTGTTCCATTTGGCCGATCAATATGGTTTGGAAGTTCATCCTTTGGCGATGCGTGCAGCACGGCGCGATGCACGGCTTATCGATAATAAAGTGCGAAGCGATCCCAGAGCAAATCAGTTGTTTCTCGATATTCTCTGTTCGCCGCGCGATTCTGAAACGGTGTTGCGATGGATGAACGAGGCAACCATATTTGGTCGCTTCATTCCCGATTTCGGTCGTGTCGTGGCGCAAATGCAATTCGACATGTATCATCACTATACCGTCGACGAACATTCGATCCGGGCAATCGGGCTTTTATCGGAAATCGAACGTGGCGATCATAAAGACGATCACCCTTTATCCACCGCGATTTTCCGACAGATTGTTAACCGACGCGTTCTATATGTAGCCGCATTGCTGCACGATATCGCCAAGGGTCGGGGCGGAGACCATAGCATATTGGGTGCAGAAATCGCCTTGTCGCTGTGCCCCAGACTTGGGTTGAGCGAGGCTGAAACCGAAGCCGTTGCTTGGCTGGTTCGATACCATCTTTTGATGTCGGCAACCGCTTTCAAGCGCGATTTGGCCGATTTCAAAACAATATTGGATTTTGCACAAGCCGTGACATCGGTCGAACGATTGCGTCTTCTGCTGGTCTTGACCGTTGTCGATATAAGGGCCGTGGGCCCAGGTGTCTGGAACAGCTGGAAGAGACAATTGCTATCGGATCTTTTCGAGGCAACGGAAGAGGTCTTGCGTCTGGGCCATAAACAGCGCGGACGCGAAGAGCGGATTGCCAGCAAGAAGGACACGCTTCAAGCAACATTGAAAATTCCGCAGGACAGGTTTCAGCAGCTGGCAAGGCGTATGCCGGAGGCTTATTGGATTGCCGAACCCGACGATATAATCGCCCGCAACATGCAGCTGCTGCTTGCCAATGAAGACCAAATGTTGGCAATTGATGCCTGTTATTATCCTGATCGCGGTGCGACATTGATCACCGTGCTTGCGGCAGATCATCCTGGTCTTTTTTATCGAATAGCAGGAGCCATTCATCTTGCGGGCGGCAGCATCATCGATGCGCGTATCCATACCAGCACTGACGGATTGGCTGTCGATAATTTTCTGGTTCAGGATCCATGGGGAAGACCGTTTCAAGAACGCGATCAAATCGACCGTCTGAAACAGTCTATCGGCGATGCGCTTGCCAATAAAAATAAACTTTCGCCGAAATTGATGGCAAAACCGGTGGCTTTACGTCGGGCGGAAGCGTTCAATGTGGCACCATCGGTCTTGATCGATAACAAGGCGTCGAACCGATTTACGGTGGTTGAGGTAGTAGCAGCCGATCGTCCGGCGCTTTTGAACAATTTGGCATTAGGGCTTTTTCAATCCAAAGTCACATTACATAGCGCGCATATTGCGACCTATGGCGAACGTGCGGTCGATACCTTTTATATTACCGATTTGTTTGGAGGAAAGATTGAAAGCAAAGTCCGGTTAAAGGCGCTGGAAACCAGATTGCTGGAGGCAGCCACGGCGATTGCCGAACCGGCAAAGGCTGTTGCCTGAATTTGGCAAGCAGATGCGAAGCTATTGCAAAAGCCATACCTCACAAATTCGCTAATTTCATTTAGGTTTTTCCGTTTCCCATCAGGCCTGTTTGAAAACCGTTCGTCCCGAATAGGCAAGGAGTTTCCAAACGCGATGAGAATGTCCCCACCTAAACAAGACGGTCTAATAGGTTCGAACCGTAAATCTCAAAAAGAAAAGGGCCGGCGATGAAGCCAGCCCTTTTCAATTTCATCATAAGCACAGTGCTTACATGCCCGAACCCGGACCATAAGTAACTTCCACACGACGGTTTTGCGCTTCGCGCACACCATCGGCCGTCTGAACCAGCGGAGCCGACTCACCGAATGCCTCGGTAGCGATCACGCCGCCCGGAACACCCCGCGATTCGAGATAGGAACGAACCGTGGCGTTACGACGCTGCGACAGGCCGACGTTATAGCTTGTCGAACCCGACTTATCCGCGTGGCCGGCAAGCATGACGCGAGCGTTGCCGCAATTCGCATATTGCGCAACCGCATTGTCGAGGGTCGAGGCCGCGTCAGGACGCAGGTTCGATTTATCCCAATCGAAGAATACGATATACGGACCGGTATTGCAGGTAACCTGCGGCGGCGGCGGTGGCGGCGGTGGCGGGGGAGGCGGCGCCATTGGCGGTGCCGGTGGCGGCGGAGCTACATCTACAGGCTCGGGTTCGCCACCAAAGTTGTAGATCAGGCTGCCCATCAAAGAATGCGAACGGAAACGGGTTTCGACATCGCGACCAAGACGATCAACCAGATCGACGCCCTTGGCATTGAAGAAACGATATTTCAGACCGACATCCCAGCTATCGCTGAGCGGTGCCCGAATGCCCGCAAGTGCCTGCCAGGCAAAACCCGTGTCTGAATCGTCAAGAAGCGACGGAGCGGCAAAAACTTGTTGCACGTCAACACGGGCAACACCCGCACCGCCGCCGACAAAGCCTTGCAGACCATCGTCGTCTCCGAAGTCCAACAGGCCGTTGAGCATGAAGCTCAGGGCATTGGCATCGCCACCTGTATCATATGTGCCCGCAGCGGCTAATCCGGTACCTGCGCCACTGGTAATGGCAGGAACAGAGCTGGTGAAGCTTTTCAGATCGGTTTCACGATAGCCGACTTCAGCTTCCAAACGAAAGCCTCCGAAATCGTAACCAACGACGCCGCCAAAATCATAGCCGGTGTCGGTATTCGCAGTTGCCTCGATCGGCGCAGCGCCGATATCAAGATCGAGGTCTTCAACAAGCATTGCACCGCCGTCGACTCCGACATACCATTGGCCATCACGGGCCATTGATGGTGTTGCCAGAGCGGTGGAAGCGAGTGCCAAGCCTATGGCAAGTTTACGCATCAACTTTCCCCTTCTTCTTTCTTAGGAATGAAAATCGGTGCCGAGTTTGTATCGACTAAGTCAAGGGGTTGCAAGCAAACTTTCAACCTAAACTGTTGCTAAAATGTCGCCTTTTCAAATAAAGATTGTTGAAAATTCCTTAAATTCTGCACGATGGAACCAAAGCAGTGCATTATCGTTCAGGGCGCCGGCAACAGTCCGATATCGGACAATCGTGTCAACAGCATCGACAGCACGGCACGTGATTCTTGATCGACTACACCCCCCCCCGACCGGAGGAGCAAGCGCTGCAGGAGTGAGCCATTGTCCAGCCATCCAATAGAGCAGATGTTGATTTGTCCGATGCCAGATACGCATGCCGTCGCTTGGTGCTGCGAAACGCCAGGATCCGCCGGTCCAATACGCCAGTTTATCGGCATGACCCGAAAAAGCATCTGTCGGAGAAACGCCGATCAACCAGCATTTGCCTGCATCAAGCGATGTCACCAAAGGCGGATCCGACACTATGCCATCGACTACAGGATGCAGAAGCGCGTCGATCAGGGCAAGCGCCTCGTTATGGGTAACTTCCTTGTGCGCTTGCGCGATTGCAAGTTGCGGCATGGCGAAACGGGGGGTGTTATCGGCCATAGATCACCTCATTATCTTGGGTTGGATTAAATGTCTTGAACAAGGACCGAAATATCGAGTGGATCGGAAAGACCGTAAGTGCCGATCTGTCTTATGGACACGGTTATAGCGGTTCCCATAGGCAATCCCCAGGATGCGATCTGCGTTGCCGCAAGACGGAATGCGTCGCTTGAAACTTCGGTCTGAAAGAAGATGGTGTCACTCGAGCGGATAGCGAGCTCGAACCGTTGGCTTCCCTCGGCTGACGGCAAATCGACACCATCCAGCCATCCAGGATCATGTCTGGATCGCCATATCCAAGTGATAATCAGTCCCCCGTCCACGGCCTTCTCGATTTTACCGTGCACGGGGGCAAGAGGACGTGTGGCAAGCCCGGCGACAACAAGAGATTGCCTAGCGGCGATTTCGTCGCCCAGTCCCAATGCCTCGACATCCAGAACCGTGCCTGGTGCAATCCGGGACCAATCTGGAAACAGCAACCGATCGCGGTCTATAAAGACGGCACGTTCGCCAACATCATGATCGCCGATACCGGTATGGGCCACATCCCGAAGCAGGTTGCTGATCCTGAATTCATTTTCTCCAATCGGTTCGATAGCGCCGAAACGGATTAGCTCGTTTCCGATCATCACTGCCGGGGCATTGGCTGATAGGGGTGTTCCGGTTACATTATCCGGCGGCTCGGAATTGGAATCGATACGGACATGCAGGATATTGCGATCGTCAATCAAACGGGGTGAATATGCCGATACCGGTGCCCTTAGCGTACCGATCGCGGATGGCAGGGTTACGGCTCCCAAATCGGTCGTGGCATTATCGATATTACGCAACACTGCGGCCTTTCGCCAACCCGCCCCGGTACCGCCGGCCGCAATGGCAACAATCGGTTCGGTTGCCGGAATTGAACCAAGCGAAGGCAATTCGACAATCTGCAACATTGTCGTTCCGCTCGTCACATCCGGAAAGGGCAGATGGCGACCGGGTTCGATCTGGGTTGAAAGGATCGAATTGATCGATGGCCAGCGCTCGGCCTTTATCGTTGCATAGCCGGAAAAATGTTCGATTTCGGCAATGCGCATCGCAGGGTTTCCAATTGCCTGACCGATTTCGGCCCTATCGCGACCGATCGCAATCGACAGCTGCCGTTGATCGCGACGCGCGTTGCGTTGCAGAGCCATGTTACGGGCGATTTGCTGCGCTGCCGCGGTATCGACAACGGCCGGCAAGTCGATCTGCTCATCGACGATGCCCGCAACCGACCAGCCGCTGCGCTGCAACCCGGCCTGATAGTCGCGTTGCGGATCGTAATAGCGCAGGGCAATCGCCCGGGATTGGCGAAAGGATGCAGAACGTGTGTCGGTTTGCGGTTTTGCGCGCTGGTTTTGATCGACGACGATCGGATCAATGTCGCCTGTATATGCCTCGGTTTTCTGAGGACGATAAAGCTGAAGGGTATCGAACCTGGGTCTTATCTGTGCGGAGAACGCCTCTATCAACGGTGACAGGCCGGTACGTACGCTATCGCCCTGAAGCGTATAGCCCATGACGGCATCAGGTGGTGCGCCCGTAATCAAGCCATCGCTTGCCGCAGCGAAGATGTCGGCCAGCAAGACGCTGCCATCGCGTTCGAACAGCTCGAACGTCATCGATGGGATGCGGTTGCCGAAGTCGGCTAGCTGCAAATTTTCGAACACGGCATAGCTGATGCCGCGATAGGCCGGGCAGTTGTTTGAACCTTCGGCGGAAGCGATCAATGGATCGGGTGCTTGATCGTCATACCCGGCATGAAAGCGAAAACCGGTCTGAACCTTGAAATCCCCCGCGGCACCGCGCAACAGATTGCCTTCAGCCCAGATACGCCCGACGCGCAGGATCGGACGGCTCGACAGCGCGACCGCCATGTTGACCGAATAGCTGTAATTGACCGTTCCGGGTCCATTTTTGCCGCCCGAACGGCTTGTTCGCTTCTCGATCAGATCGGTCGACCAGATGACGCTGCCCGATACGCGCATGGTACCGAAAACGGCCGGAATTTGGGTGCCATAGCTGGAGGTTTGAACCGCCAGTTCCTTGATCCTCGGTCCTTCGCGCTTGGGACCGGATCCCAAAACGGCCTTGTCAACTTGTTGCCCTACCACACTGCCGATCAGTCCGCCGAGGGGGCCACCGATAGCGGTGCCGATTACTGTGAAAACCACGGTTGCCATATCAGTTCCTATTCAATCGCCAGCTACATTTTATCGGCCAGGGCAGTTCGCCCGGCCGCATCACTACGCGGCCCAAGCCAGCATCGGCATGCACCCATCCGCCAAATACGCAGACCATGAAATGCAGCTGCGAAGGCCCCGGAGCTACCAATATGAGATCGCCTGGATGGCACAGGCCGTCCGCTTCGGTTTCCAGGAAGCGGGTTCCGGCAAAACAGGCACGCGCCTTCGCGATTTGATCGCCCTTCAAGCTATAGTGCAGGCCACGCAGATTGTGCGGATACTCTGGTCCCAGCGCCGTAAGCACCAGACCCACGCAATCAAGTGACTTGCCTGCAACCCTTCCAAAAAGCCGATAGGGTGTTCCAACCGCTTGAAGCGCGCGTTTGGCGATACCCGCCCGTGCAGTTTCAATCATGGTCAGCTTGACGGAAAGCGGGTCAACAGATCGTTGCCCGGTAAATGGGGTTCGCCGCGAAAGTTGACGATGTTCGAAAACCGGCTGGCACAGGTGATGAGCAGTTTATCGCAACCTTCCAGCAAATCGGCTTGGGCGTCATTTTCCAATTCGAAGGACAACGGGCGGTCGAGAATAAGCCGGTTTGCCGTTGCGCCTATGATCGAGTGGCGCAGACCGCAATTTCTACCGCTCGTCCATCGCAATTCGCCTTGTACATAGCGATTGAGTTCGGAAGCCGAAAGGTTTGCCACAGTAATGTGGCTGTCGTCCGCACCTGTAACGCGTGTACGTCGGCGAAAGCGTTCGGCATTCAGACCGCATCGCGCATCGCAGAAACGTGCACGGCATGTTGGCGACGTATAGGGGGCAACCGGCATCGAAAGTTTTGCCGCTGGGCCCGCGACATCGGCCGAAAAACTGTCTTCCGCAAATTCGATCGATCCCAAAGTACCGCTTGCCAGCTGGCGTTTGCTCGAATCGGGATTGCTCCAATCAAAGAGAAAGACATCAAGCGTCGCGCCATCCCATTTTCCGGCACGCAGATCATCGGCGCGAATAGCATCGGATGTCAGCGCGCCTTTCACATCCAGACCGTTCGTCTCAAGACCCGAAGTCTCGACGATCGATGTCGGGACCAGACCGGGGCTTGCCCAGTAAAGCAGCCCATCGATTTGAACATCGCAGTCGTGCGACGTGAAACCCAACGTCACTCCGTCGGTGCGTTCGAGCCGCCAGCCAAAAGCGGAAGTGGTAACGGGGCCTTCCAGCCAAGGATCGGCCATCAGATTTCCTTTACTTCGGTCAACATGACGGACGGCATCGATCCCGCACCAAAGGTCGCGCGGTTCACCTCCAGCCGGTCTTCGGTAAAACGGACGGACAGGTCAAAGCGGAAGCCTGCGCTTATCTGTGCCCCCAAGGCGGGAGCGGTGCTGAAGATGATTGTGCCTTTCTCACCCAGGGTCCAGTCCGTGACGGCAAGACCATTGACCGCAATCAGGATCGATCCGACACGCGGCCGGGTGATAGGACGCCATTGTTTGTCGGCACCGTCGCCATAGGCTTTTGCAAGGCGAAAGCGTGTCTGCACACCATCGCCGGTGCCGATCGACTGATCGAGCATCGTCGGCATGTCGAGCATGGAATTCGAACTGTCCTCGAACGGATCGGCAAAGCGGAAGGCGATAGCGCTGCCGCGCCGTGCACGAAAGAAGCGAATGAGTTCAGCGAGCTCGTTTTCGGAACGCACACCCGGGGCCACATCATAGGACATGCGGGCATCGGCCCAGTCGCTGTTGCGGCGCTCATGCCCGGAAAGCGTGGTCACGATCTGCGTCGAAAACTCAGCGATCGCTTCCGCCTCACGGCCGATCTCGATCGGGAACAATATGTCGTCGAAGGCTTGCACTACATCCTCGCTTTCATCGCCAATCCGGAAATGGGTGTATCCATCGCGCGCGATTTGCGGCAGCGCCCAGATATAGGTTTGCACCGTGCCGCGTTTCACGGAAGCCTCGGCGGCAAAGTCGATATCGCGCCACTGCATCCGCTCTTCGGGACGAAGCACGAAACCGGAAAAATAATGCTGTTCTGTAATGGGATAGCCCAAGCGCGCAGTTGCCTGAGCTATACCCTTGTCAGTCTGTCCATGATTGCCGGTCGTGACCCAGTCATAATCCTCCAGCTGCAAGACATCGAATGCCGGCGAGGTCCAACCAAGCGGCACATTGGCGCGCTTCGCCTCGGGGGCTTGGGGATCGAGCACGGTTGGCAGATAGACAAGGATATGACTCGTAAAAGGCGCGGCCCCCGCCTCGTCCTCCACCGCTGCTACAAGCGCTGCGGTCGAGGCCGCAAGCAGTTCCCCCGCCCGGTCCAGCATCGCCTTTTGCGCCGGAGTCTTCGAACCGCCAATGTCGGAAATCGCCACCGACAGCGAACCGAAGGCTGCGGTTGCGGCGGCATCGTAAAGGCAGATGCGGCCATCGGGCATGATCCACCACCAGGGTTCGCCTATCTGAAACTTTACCGGCAGCCCGGCCAGTTTCTGGATATAGGCAAAGGCCCGGCCCACTGCCTGCAGATAGGCCATTGCGCCGGTATGTGCAGGCGAAAGCAGCGTCGAAGGCGGTGACCAGCCGGTCAGCGCCGGATCGCCATTCGCCGCACGCTGTTTCCAGTCGTTCCAGCAATGCGCATCGAACAGTTCGTAACTGAGCGAAAAAATCAGGTCGTAACCCCGCGCCTTGGCCCGGTTGGCAAAATCGAGATGCCAGGCGCGGCACGGCGTGTTGAGCGCACCGCCGTTCAGACTG